>USTC01000060.1 GCA_900557505.1 uncultured Collinsella sp. | reverse complement strand
GTATCTCCACCTGGACGAGAAGCGTACCCGCGTGTCCGAGCTCGAGGCCAAAAGCGTGGCCCCCGGCTTTTGGGATGACGCCGACGCCGCTCGCGCCACCATGGAGGAGATCGCTCGAGCCAAGGAAGATATCGCTGCCGTGGATACCGCGCGCGGCGAGCTATCTGACGCCCGCGCGGCGCTGGAGCTTGCCGAGGAGATGGGCGACGACCCCGATGCCGCCGCGTTGCGCGAGGAGGCTGCCGCTACGGCAGAACGCCTGGCCCGCGCTATCGACGAGCTCGAGCTTTCGAGCTGGTTTACCGGTGAGTTCGATCACGGCGACGCGATTGTGACCATCAAGCCCGGGCAGGGTGGCCTGGAGGCGCAGGACTGGACCTTCATGCTCTTTAAGATGTACATGAAGTACTGCCAGCGCCGCGGCTGGAAGGTTACCATCAACGACTGTCCCGCGGCTGAGGTCATCGGCATCGACCGTGCGACCTTTACCGTCGAGGGCAAGGACGCGTTTGGCATGCTGCGCGCCGAGGCCGGCGTCCACCGTCTGGTGCGCATTAGCCCCACCGACGACAAGAAGCGCCGCCAGACCACGTTTGCCGGCGTCGAGGTCATCCCCGTGCTGCCCAACGATATCGACATCGAGATCAATCCCGACGATATCCGCGTGGACGTGTATCACGCGAGCGGCCCGGGCGGCCAGGGCGTCAACACCACCGACTCCGCCGTACGTGTGACGCATTTTCCCAGCGGCATCGTTGTCACTTGCCAAAACGAGCGCAGCCAGATTCAAAACAAGGCCGCGTGCATGCAGATTCTCAAGGCCCGTCTGTACGAGATCGAGCTCGAGAAGCGTGCCGAGGCGCTTGACGAGATTCGTGGACCCAAGACCACGATCGGTTTTGGCAACCAGATTCGCAGCTACGTTCTCTACCCGTATCAGATGGTCAAGGACCTGCGTACGGGCGTGGAGACCAGCAACGTCGAGGCCGTTCTCGACGATGGCGATCTGGATCCGTTTGTGATCGGCTACCATCGCTGGGCAACCGGCAACGCCGATGCGGAAGGCTCGGACGCCTAGGCACATGGTTGGCTCCGGGTCGATGCAAACACTTCGCAGGGGTGGTATTTGCTCGGTGAATCGGTAGAATCGAATACAGCAAGAAGTTCAAAGCGCACTCGTTTGGGTGCGCTTTTTTGAGGGAGGCAGCATGGCATATCGTCTGGACATCAAACGCATTCTTTCGCTGAACTTCTTTCACGATCTGCCCAAGATTATGCTGGGCTGCGCTCTGGCCGCTATCGCGACGGATCTATTTTTGATTCCCAACGGTCTTGCTGCCGGCGGCGTTACGGGTCTCGCCACGATTATTCAGGCGGTCGGCGCCTCGCATGGCATCTCGCTGCCTGTCGGTATTCAAACCATCGTGATGAATGCCTTGCTGCTGCTGGTCGTTATGCGCGAGGGTGGCATGTTCTACGTGGTCCAGACGGCGACGGGCTTTGTGCTGCTGGGCTTCTTCACCGACCTGTTTGCTCCGTTTGTGGCGCCGCTGGCACATGCCGACCTGATGCTGCCCGCTATGTGGGGCGGCATTATCACGGGCATCGGCTACGGCATGGTGCTGCGCGCCGGTGCCAACACTGGCGGCTCAGACACCATCGGTCAGATTATCTCGCGCAATACGTCACTACCGGTGGGCTCCACCGTCATGGCGATCGACGTTGCCGTGTGCGCGCTGTCGGCCCCGGTCTTCTCGGTCGAAAACGCGCTGTATGCGGGCCTTTCGATGGTCATTAGCGGCTACGTGATCGATGCCGTGGTCGATGGTGGCAACAAACGTCGTATGGTACTCATCATCTCGGACAAGTTTCCCGATATTGCGGCCGACATCATGTATGGCCTGGGTCGCGGCTGCACCAAGTTTAAGGCGACCGGCATGTACTCGGGTGCCGAGAAGCCGGTGATCATGGTAATCGTGAGTCGTCGCGAGCTCAACACGCTCAAAACCATTGTGCGTGAGCGCGACCCGCGTGCTATTGTGACGGTCGCCGACGTTACGGAGACCTTCGGTGAGGGCTTCAAGGACATTAACGCGTAGGGCCGACTGCGTTCCATCCAAAAGACGTTCACATTGGTAAACCGTTTCATCAGCGGTTCTGCCTGCTCAATTGCTCAAATAATGATAAATACTCTGGTAAAGCTTCCAGTTTCCAGCATAATGAATGGCGTACGTGCATCGCGGCTGGGTTGGGACGACCTTCTGTGCCGTGCGCATTTTGTCTAAAGAGGATGAAAGGAAGGCACAATGAGCGACGAAGAGCTCAAAAAGGTTGCCAACGAGGTAAGGAAAGGCATCGTCACCGGCGTGCACGCTGCCAAGTCCGGCCATCCGGGCGGTTCGCTCGGCGCTGCCGACATCATGACCTATCTGTACTTTGAGGAAATGAACGTCGACCCGGCCGACCCCCGCAAGGCCGACCGCGAT
Organism: uncultured Collinsella sp.; assembly: GCA_900557505.1. Lineage (GTDB taxonomy): Bacteria > Actinomycetota > Coriobacteriia > Coriobacteriales > Coriobacteriaceae > Collinsella. Next base: position 4,323 of record USTC01000060.1, on the reverse strand, counting down.
CGCTTCGTGCTTTCCAAGGGTCACTGCGCGCCTGGTCTGTACGCCGTGCTCGCCGAGCGCGGATTTTTCCCCAAGGAGGATCTCGAGACGCTGCGCCACATCGGCAGTCACCTGCAGGGTCACCCCAACATGAACGACACCCCGGGCGTTGACATGTCCACCGGTTCGCTCGGCCAGGGTATCTCCGCCGCCGTGGGCATGGCCGTTGCCGCCAAGCACTGGGGCGACGACTATCGCACCTACGCCCTGCTGGGCGACGGCGAGAGCGAGGAGGGCCAGGTCTGGGAGGCCGCCATGTTTGCCGGCAACCAGCAGCTCGACAACCTCTGCGTGATCGTCGACCACAACGGCCTGCAGATCGACGGCCCCGTCGAGGAGGTCAACGATCCCATGCCGCTCGCCGACAAGTTCCGCGCCTTTAAGTTCCACGTGGTGGAGCTCGCTGACGGCAACGACTTCGACCAGATCCGCGCCGCCTTTGCCGAGGCTCGCGCCACCAAGGGTCAGCCGACCGCCATTATCGCCGAGACCACGAAGGGCAAGGGCGTCTCCTTTATGGAGAACCAGGTGGGCTGGCACGGTAAGGCCCCCAACGATGAACAGTTTGAGCGGGCCATGGCAGAGCTCACGGCCGCCGGAGAGGAGCTCTAGGATGGCAGACGTCAAGAAAATCGCCACGCGCGTAAGCTACGGCGAGGCCCTCGTCGAGCTCGCCAACGAGCACGATGACTTTGTGGTCCTCGACGCCGACCTGGCCGCCGCCACGCAGACCGGCAAGTTCAAGGCAGCCTGCCCTGACCGCTTCTTCGATGTGGGCATCGCCGAGAGCAACCTGATGGGTGTTGCCGCCGGTATCGCAACCACCGGTCGCGTTGCCTTCGCGAGCAGCTTTGCCATGTTCGCTGCTGGCCGCGCCTTTGAGCAGGTCCGCAACTCCATCGGCTATCCGCACCTTAACGTTAAGATCGGTGCCACGCACGCCGGTATCTCGGTGGGCGAGGACGGCGCCACGCACCAGTGCTGCGAGGATATCGCCCTGATGCGCGTCATCCCCGGCATGACCGTGATTGTTCCCGCTGACGATGTCGAGGCCCGCGCCGTGACGCGCGCCGCCTACGAGTGCGACGGCCCCGTGTACATGCGCTTCGCCCGTCTGGCCTCGCCGGTTATCAACGATTCCGAGACCTACAAGTTCGAGCTGGGCAAGGGCATCGTCATGCGCGAGGGCACCGACGTCACCATCATCGCCTGCGGCCTGATGGTCGGCGAGGCGCTCGAGGCCGCTGAGCAGCTTGCTGCCGAGGGCATCGATGCCGAGGTCATCAACATGCACACCATCAAGCCCATCGATGCCGACCTGATCGTCAAGAGCGCCACCAAGACCGGCCACGTCGTGACCGTCGAGGAGCACTCCGTGATCGGTGGCCTGGGCAGCGCCGTTGCCGATGTCCTGTGTGAGCAGTGCCCGACGCCGCTCAAGAAGATTGGCGTCAACGACACCTTCGGCGAGTCCGGCCCGGGTGCCGAGCTCCTGCACAAGTACGGCCTGGACGCCGCCAACATCGTGGCGACCACCAAGGAGTTCTTGGCCTAAGGCGTTTTGCGTTGGCCTTAACTTGAGAGCCGTTCCCGTATTGGGCAATAAATAAGCCGGGGTGCCTTCCATGTGGGGGCACCCCGGCTTTGCGTTTGGGGGGAGGAACGGTTAGAGGAGCTTCACGGTCGGGGCGAGTGCGTTGGCAAAGATGTCGTCTGGCCAGCATACCGCTGCGACATTAGCGTCATTTGCCGCAACCATATCAGCAAGAATGGAGTCGTAGGAGATTGTCCCCAACGATTGGAGGTCGACTATCTCGCGTGCGGCATCATCTGAACACAAGTTAAGACGATATTCAGCTTTTGATAAATGGTCTTGCCCCGCATCAAAGGCCCAACGATAAATTACTAGTTTTACATAGTGGTTTTCGTCGAGCTTGATGTCGCGAATACGGCCGCACTCGATATCTCCCGCGTTTCCATACGGTTCATTTTTCATGGCAAGATATCCAAGCTCTTTATCTGGAAAGGCAGTCGAGTACAGCCCTATCACATCTCCGTCGACTTCTGCTGTCACCCTACCATCCCAGTACTCGGGCAGGTCGACACTGAAGGTTTGGGCCTCGATGTGGCGTGCGGCGGCTTTGCGCTGTTCCTCGGCTTGGCGCGCCGCTTCCTCTTCGGCGGCTTTCTTGGCCGTGACGGCGGTGTCGCGGCGGTTCGTTGCGGCGTGTTGCAGTGCATCGACGTTGGGCGCGTCCTTGCCCTTGTATGCCATGGCGAGTGTCACGGCGTCGTTGATCTCGTCGTCGGTCACGTCGACAGCATCGATGGGTGTAAAGTCCAAAACCGAATCCTGCTCGGCGAGTTCTGCCAAGTCAATCTTCTCGCCCTTGGCAAAAGCGTCGTCGAGCGTGAGCTCGGCCTTTGTGCAAGGCACCTGGTAGATAGTGCCATCGGCGGCGATGGGGGAGCCTGCCGCCTTGAACGTGTACTTGCCCTGGATAAGTTTGATGCCCGAGCCGTCAGAGGCAACATATTCGACCTTGTCGACCTTCTTTCCGTCGACCGTCTTGCCCTTTACGCGCACCGGCACACGAGAAGCGCCGTTATCGGTGTCCCAACCTTCAGCCTTTACACTCACCACGAGCGCATGCTTGGAATGCGCCGACTCATACTGCTCCTGCTCCTGAACATGCTGCTGATACAGGTGATACGCCAGCCCACCGCGCCAACAACGATTACCGCCGCGCAGACGATAGCGATCACGACGCCTTTCTTGGGCTTTTTGCTGGGGGCGGGCGAACCCACAGGTGCCGGCGCAACCGCAGGGTTGGCTACGGGTATAGCCTGTGTCCCGTCAAGCGCAGCCCCACATCCCACGCAAAATCGTGCACCATCAGCAAGCTCAGCACCACAATACGGACAAACCATATCAACCTCCAGCAAGCCGAGAACCATCTTTCTAACTCAACTGTAAAGCGAAAACCCAAACCCAAGTTGCGCAACAATGAGCCCCAATATAAGTTGCGGTGAAATAGGGACTGATGAGGGCTTCTAACTGCTAAAACAGTCCCTATTTCACCGCAACTTCTAAAGAGGCCCATAGTGCCCGGCCGGACAGATCCCAAAGCCCGCCATGCTTCTTATGTGCAGCAAAGGCAATCCTGCTAAAATACAAAGCGCTCATGTAGTTTAAACGCACGACGATAAGGAGCACCAGTGGGTAACCACTTCCGTACCTCCGGTGCGGGCGATGAAGCCCCCAAGACGCAGCCGAGCGTCGCGGACAGTCGTTTCGCCACTCCGGATTCAGAGGATCAGCTGTTTAGCCCGATCCCCGCACAGCCGGCAGATCAGGCACAGCCGGCGGCAGATTCCTTTGCCTACAACCCCAACAACGATGTTGCGCTTTCCGGCACGGCTGGCTTTGAGCCCGTTCAGACGGTGACCGCCCGCGTGGCTCAGCCTCAGATGAGCGCCGCCACGCCGCAGCCTACCATGGCCGGCATCCCCGATCCCATGGCCCCTGCGGTTCCCGCGCCTCAGCCCGCGCAGTCCGGTCTTTTTGCCGGCATTCCCGACCCCACGCAGCCTGCGGCTCCCGTGGTCGAGCGCGATCAGGCCGCCGAGGTCGCAAGCCTCGACAATGCGCTCAACAACCCCGACTTCACGTCGGTGTTTGCGCCCATCGACCCGCAGGCCAGCCGCAAAAAGATGGCCAAGCAGGCCGGTGTCGAGCCCGTCATCCTTATGGAGCACGTCACCAAGATCTATCCGGCGCAGCCCAACAAGCCCGCACTCGACGACATCAACATCGAGATCTATCCGGGCGAGTTCGTCTTTTTGGTCGGTCACTCCGGCTCGGGTAAGACCACGCTGCTGTCGACGCTCAACCGCGATGTCAAGCCCACGAGCGGTCGCATTTTGGTCGCCGGCCAGGATCTCATGAAGATCAAGAACCGCAAGGTTCCGTTCCTGCGTCGTCAGATTGGCGCCGTGTTCCAGGACTTTAAGCTCCTGCCGCAAAAGACCGCCTACGAAAACGTGGCGTTTGCCCTGCAGTGCATCGGCAAGCCCAAGGGCGTCATTCGCAGCCAGGTGCCCGAGGTGCTGCGTCTGGTCGGTCTGGCCGACCAGATGGACTCGCTGCCCGATCAGCTTTCCGGTGGCGAGCAGCAGCGCGTGGCCGTTGCCCGCGCTATGGTCAACCGGCCGCCGCTGCTGATCTGCGACGAGCCCACGGGTAACCTCGACCCGGCGATCTCGCTGGGCATCATGAAGCTG
>USTC01000059.1 GCA_900557505.1 uncultured Collinsella sp. | reverse complement strand
TAACCATACCGATTACAGTACCCAAGAATCCCAAAGACGGCAGCTTCAGCAACCTCGGCAAGCGTGGGTGCGGTGCGTGCTGGTTGGGTCATGGCGTCTCCTGTGCAATTGGGTCGGTGGGCTATCGATAAAGGCTAATGCGGATACAGATTACTATAGCGCGCGTGAACGGCGTCCATGGTATCCGGTGGCCGGTGTCGTTTTGCAATCAAACTGCGACTGAGCACGGCATAGGCAGGCGCGACAGTTGCCTGTGAGTTCAAGAACGATGCCCCGTGCTGTGCACCTAAGCTTAGGGTGACATAAGTAGCATGGTTGTACAACCGGTTGCACCGTTAATCCGACAAAATCGACCGTTCGGCGGACAACCGGTTGCACAGATTTTTGTACCGCCCGTAAGATAAGGACAACCGGTTGCACAAAGAAGCACTACGATGACGAAGGAGCATCACCATGGACGCCATTAACGATTGGGAAAACCAAGCGCTCACCCACAGGAACCGCCTGGCACCCCATGCGTACTTCATGGGTTACGAGACCGCCGATCTCGCCGCTACGTACAGCCGCGAGCTGTCGCGCGGATTTGTCCAGCTGTCCGGCTCGTGGCAGTTCCGCCTTTTTGAGGGCCCCGCGGCCGTCTCCAACGAAGCACTTTGCACGTACGAGCCCGAGTGGGATCACGTGGAGGTTCCGCACCTGTGGCAGGTAGACGGCTATGGCAACCTTGCCTACACCGACGAGGGTTTTCCGTTCCCGGTGGATCAGCCGTTCGTTCCCTCCGACGACCCTACGGGCGTCTACCAACGCATCGTCAAACTTCCCGCCGTGCCTGCCGGCGCTCGCGAGATTATTCGCTTCGACGGTATCGAGAGCTACGGCGAGCTGTATGTCAACGGCAAGTTTATCGGCATGACCAAGGGTTCGCGCCTGTCCGCCGAGTTTGACGTGACCGACGCGCTCGTCGAGGGCGACAACCTGTTTGCGGTCAAGGTTCTGCAGTACAGCGATGGTAGCTACATCGAGGACCAGGACATGTGGTGGGCCTCGGGCATCTTCCGCGATGTGTACCTCATGCAGCGTCCCGCCGCGCATCTGGTCGACTTTAGGTTCCGCACGCACCGCGAGGGCGATGCCGCTCTGATCACGCTCGATACGGTTGCCGAGGGCGCAAGTCGCGTCGTGTATACGCTCAGCGATGGCCAGAATGTGGTCGCTACGGGCGAGTGCGTCGACGGCCATGCCGAGTGCAGCGTTGCCGATGCCCACTTCTGGAACCCCGAGGACCCCTTCCTCTATGACCTTACGCTTGAGGTCTACGACGGCGACGAGGTCAGCGAGTACGTTCCGCATCGCCAAGGCCTTGCCGAGGTGACGGTCGAGGGCAATCATATCTACCTCAACGGCACCTACTTTAAGATGCATGGCGTCAACCGCCACGACCACGACGATCACAAGGGCCGCGCCGTGGGTCTCGAGCGCATGCGCCGCGACCTGGAGCTCATGAAGCAGCACAACATCAACGCGGTGCGCACGTCCCACTACGCCAACGATCCGCGCTTCTACGAGCTGTGCGACGAGTACGGCATCATGCTGGTCGCCGAGACCGATATGGAGAGCCACGGCTTCGAGAATATCGGCAATATCGCCCTGGTCACCGACGACCCTGCCTGGGAGCCGGCTTACGTTGACCGTGTTGAGCGCCTGGTGATGCAGGAACGCAACTACGCGTGCATCATCATGTGGTCGATGGGCAACGAGAGCGGCTATGGCTGCAACATCCGCGCGATGTACGCCAAAGCTCACGAGCTCGACGGTCGTCCGGTCCACTACGAGGAGGATCGCAACGCCGATACCGTCGACGTCATTTCCACCATGTACTCCCGCGTGTCGCAGATGAACGACTATGGCGAGCATCCGTTCCCCAAGCCGCGCATCAACTGCGAGTACGGCCACTCCATGGGTAATGGTCCCGGAGGCCTGTCCGAGTACCAGGAGGTCTTCGATCGCTGGGATTGCATCCAAGGCCAGTTTATTTGGGAATGGTGCGACCACGGTTTGGCTGCTGTGACCGAGGACGGCGTTGCCTACGACATGTATGGCGGCGACAACGGCGATTACCCCAACAACAGCAACTTCTGCATCGACGGCATGGTGTTCCCCTGGCAGCAGCCGAGCCCGGGCCTTACCGAGTACGGCCAAGTCATCTGCCCGGTTCGCATGGCCTACGATGCCGAGGCGGGCGAGCTGACCGTCACCAACAAGCGTTGGTTTACCACCCTCGAGGATGTCTGCCTGTCGGCGGAGACCCTGGTGGACGGCGACGTGGTCTGCCGCAAGACGCTCATGCCCGGTGCGGTTGCCCCCGGCGAGTCCGTCCAGCTTCCGCTGGTGATTCGCGAGGCCGCAGTGGGCGAGACCCTGCTGACTGTGCACGCCTACACCATGGCGGCTCACGCCTGGTGCGAGCCGATGTTCCAACTGGGTGCAAGCCAGTTTGCCATCGCAAACCATCCGGCGCCGGCAATTGCCGCCCCCACTCGTCCTGAGCTTACGGTCGAGGAGACCGAGCAGGAGATTCGTATTCGCTCCCTCAACGGCGAGCTGACCTTCAGCAAGGTCAACGGTACCGTGAGCGAGTGGAAGGCATCCGGTCGCGACGTCATGACCTCCGGTCCCCAGGTTGGTTTTTGGCATCCGCTCGTCGATAACCACGCCCAGGAGTACGACTCCCTGTGGAAGGATAACTTCATCGATGTGATGCAGACGTCTACCCGCAATGTTTCTTGGAGGCAGGACGACAATGCGGTCGTCGTTACCGTGAGCCAGCGTATCGCTCCTCCCGTCCGCGCGTTCGGCATGCGCGTCGAGCTCGTCTACACCGTGCTTCCGAGCGGTCGCGTCGACCTCAAGGTTTCCGGCGAGCCTTACGGCGATTACTCGGATATCATCCCGCGCATCGGCATCTCCTTCGAGGTCCCCGGTTGCGATCGTGCCGTCGAGTGGTATGGCCACGGCCCGGGCGAGAACTATCCGGACTCGCTGCGCGCCAACCCGGTCGGTCATTACCGCACTACGGTCGACGACATGTTCACGCCCTACGTTATGCCTCAGGACTGCGCCAACCGCGAGGGTACCCGCTGGGTCGCCCTGCGCTCCAGCCACGGTGACGGTCTGGTCGTGACGCGTCCGAGCGACGCCGCTTCCAATCCGTTCTCGTTCTCTGCATGGCCTTATAGCTGCGAGGCCATCGATAATGCCAAACACGTCTACGACCTTGTTCCGGGCGACACGGTCACGGTCAACATCAACGACCAGTTACTCGGCCTTGGCTCGAACTCTTGGGGTTCCGAGGTGCTCGATTCCTATCGCACCCGTTTTGAGAGCTTCGGCTTTGAGGTGTCCCTGCGACCGCTGACGTCTGCCGATCTGGCTCAGGCGCTGGCACCCATTGAGGAGGCATAAGTCATGCATATCTTTAACTCGCGTGCCGATTTCGACGCCCAGATGAAGTCCGTCAAGAAGTGGATGCGCACCGGTCAGGCGCTCGATGGCGTTGCCGACCTGCAGCACGATGTGGCGTACTCCATCGGCGACTCGCTGGTGTACTGGTGGGTGAACGCCCACGAGGCGGCTACTGCCGATCTGGTCGGTCATCGTCGCTACCATGCCGTGCTCGCCCCGCTCGACGGCAATCTGACCGTTGAGGTGGCTTCCAAGGCCGATCTTACCTGTACGCGCGCCTACAGCGATATCGATGATCGCGAGCGCTTTGAGGGTACGGGGGAGACCGTGACGATTCCCGCCGGCGGCGTTGCCGTCGTCGAAATTGACGAGGCCTACCGTGTCGTGGCCGATGCCGCGGATCCCCGCGTCGTGGTACTGCACGTGACAGTCGAAGGTTATTCCTTCCCCAACAAGTAGTATTCGTCCGCCTGGACGTTTGCTTCGCGCCGTTAAGGGGGATGGCTTTGTTGACTCCCTTTTCCCCATTCCCCTTAGCAGGTGCGCCGTCCGTGTTTGCACTTGCAGCTCGGACGGTTTTAGATGACATTTAACAGATGATTGGGAGGGCTTATGAGCTCTGAAAAACGAGGAACGATTGGTTCGTTCGCTCTGCTGGGCATGACGGTCGCCGCCGTGTTCGGTATCAAGAACATCATCAACAACAACGCGGCCATCGGCTTGGCAGCTGCGCCGTCGTTCTTCTTCGCCACGCTTTTGTACTTTGTCCCCTATACCCTGGTTACCGCCGAGTTCGTCGGCCTCAACAAGGACTCCGAGTCTGGCGTGTACGCATGGGTTAAGACCTCGATGGGTGGTCGCTGGGCGTTCCTGACGGCATTTAGCTACTGGTTCGTTAACCTGTTCTTCTTTGCGTCCGTCCTGCCCAACGTCATCATCTACGCGAGCTACGTGTTCTTTGGTGCCAACGCCGAGCTCTCGCAGCTGTGGATCACCATTATCGAGATCGTCGTCTTTGCTATCGCCACGTGGGTTTCGACCAAGGGCGCTAAGTGGATCGGCTCCATTTCCTCCTTCGGTTCGACCGCGGCTCTCGGCCTGACCGCCGTGTTCATCCTGCTGTCCCTGGCTGCTGCCTTTGGCGGCGTTGAGTTCGCTACGGCTCCTACTCCCGCTAACATGGCTCCCGACATGAGCAACTTCGCAACTGCGTGGGGCTTCTTCGGTACGCTTGCCTGGATCATCCAGGGCGTTGGCGGCGCTGAGTCTGTCGGCGTGTTCCTTAACGACCTTAAGGGTGGCGTCAAGGCCTTCGTGCGCACCGTCGTTATCGCCGGCCTGACCATCGGCCTTCTGTATGCAGGCGCTTCGCTGCTGGTTAACCTGTTCATCCCCGAGGGCGGCGTTGCCATCTCCACCGGTATCTTCGACGTATTCGGTGCTGTCTTTGCCCACTTTGGCATTCCCATGGAAGTGTCTACGCGCGCCATCGGCTTGATCCTTCTCGCCGCCACGCTGGGCTCCCTCATGATGTGGACCTCCGCTCCCATCAAGGTCTTCTTCACCGAGATCCCCAAGGGCGTCTTTGGTAGCAAGATCGTCGAGCTCAACGAGCATGGCATTCCTGCCCGCGCTGCTTGGCTGCAGTTCGCCATCGTCGTCCCCATCCTGATCATTCCAGCCCTGGGCTCCGGTAACCTCGACGACCTGCTCATGATCGTCACCAACATGACTGCTGCCACCGCTCTGCTCCCACCGCTGCTGATTTTGCTTGCCTACTTTATGCTGCGCAAGAACTTTGATGCCGCTCCCCGTGGCTTCCGCATGGGCTCGCGCAGCTTTGGCCTGGTCGTTGCCGCATTCCTGCTTGTGGTCTTCTGCTTCGTGCTTATCTGCGGCACCATTCCGCTCGATCAGCCGCTGTGGCTGACGCTGGTCTACAACGTTGGCGGCGTGGTTGTCTTCTTGGGCCTTGCCGTGATGTGGTACAACCGCTACATCAACCGTCTGCGCGAGACCGATCCCGAGGCCGCCGAGAACGAGCTTCGCCCTTCCGTCCTCGATATGATGGAGTAGCGGCTAGGATTAATCTACGGCTGTGGAATAAATCGATTCCCTTTCCTAAGGAGGGGCCTTACGAGGCCCCTCCTTTTGTGTTTTGGGGCATGGTTTTGGCCCCCGTGGTCAAAAAATGCCAAATATGAGTACTGTTGCAAAAGAAGTGCCATATTTTTCGGCCTGCTCTGAGCGAAAATGGGCTCAAAATCGATTTATCTAACTCCCTTTAAAAGGCGTTTGACGGCTTTCAACCTCTTCGAATCGCTCAAGCTAGGCAATTTGCTCTCGATTTTGCTGCTACTAAATTTGTGACAGTACTCATATTTGCCACTTTTTGACCACGGGGTATCCGGAGGGGCCCTCGATAAGCATCTAACGCTACAATAACTACCACGTGGCTGGGTTTGCCGGCCGAATGTGTGATGTCGTGGGAGGGGACATGGTCGAGTTTACAAAGACGATTAAAGATCCGTTGGGACTACACGCCCGCCCGGTTGCGCTGCTCTATGACATCATTGCCAAGCACCGTAGCGACGTGTCGGTCAGCATCGGCGACCGCCATACCGACGGTCGCGATGTCATGGGCCTCATGGCTCTCTACGGCGAGTGCGGCGAGGACATCATCTTTCGCGTTTCGGGCGTAGACGAGGCTTCCTGCGTTACGTCGATCAGAAACCTCTCGCTCTAAGCATGACAGGGCGCGGCAAAGGACAGCTCTTTGCCGCGCCTTTTTGTTTCGTATAGGAAACTTTTTCGAAATCTGAATGGGGACCCTTTCCAAAAAGTTAACCACGTGCTAGTTTACTAAAGCGAACATAGACGTGGTTAACTTTTATCGCGTCGATGTTGAGGACGAACTGACGTTAGGAGCCACTCATGTCTTGCGGACCGCAGATGCCGGCCATGCCGCTTTCGATGGTAAAAGCGGGCGAAACCGTGCGCGTGTCTCGTGTAAAGGGCAATGAGGACATGAAGCACCACCTCAAGGACCTCGGCTTTGTCGAGGGCAGCGAAATCCACGTGGTGAGCTCGAGTGGCGCCAATATCATCGTCACGGTGCTGGGCGCACGCTTTGGCATCGATTCCAAGGTTGCCATGCACATCATGACCGTCGGTTAGTCCGCAGCATTTCATAAAAACCGAAAGGGGGACAAGAGGATGAAGACGTTGGGTGACGTTAAGGTGGGCGAGAGCTCTACCATCGTCAAGCTTCACGGTGAGGGTGCGCTTCGCCGTCACCTTATGGACCTGGGGCTCATCAAGGGCACTTCGTTCAAGGTCGTGAAGGTTGCAC
>USTC01000058.1 GCA_900557505.1 uncultured Collinsella sp. | reverse complement strand
TGATGTGCTCGTACAGGGCGATGAGCTCGCCGAGTGCGAACGGGGTCAGCGTGTCGCCGAAGATCGAGGTCGTGGGACGGTTGCCCTCGAAGCAGCGGGCCGGGACGATCTGCTCGGGCGTGCCCTCGGCACGAACCTCGTCGGCCGTCTTGCCAAAGGCGAGCGCCTTGGTCTGGGCCAGGAAGTTGCCCAGGAACAGCTCGTGGACATCCTGGCCGCTGTCGGTTGCGGGGTTGGCAGTGTTGGCGAAAGCGATAAAGTCGGCCGGGACCACCACGGTGCCCTGGTGCAGCAGCTGGTAGAAGGCGTGCTGACCGTTGGTGCCGGGCTCGCCCCAGAAAATCTCACCAGTGTCGGAGGTCACGGCGCTGCCGTCCCAGCGGACGTGCTTGCCGTTGGACTCCATGGTGAGCTGCTGCAGGTAGGCCGGGAAACGGTGCAGATACTGGCAGTACGGAAGCACGGCGTGGCTCTTGGAGCCGAAGAAGTTGACGTACCAGACGTTGAGCAGGCCCATCAGCGCGACGGCGTTGTTCTCGAGCGGGGTATTGCAGAAGTACTCATCGATAGCGTGGAAGCCCTCAAGGAACTGCTGGAAGCGCTCGGGACCGAGCACGACGATCAGCGACAGACCCACGGCGGAGTCAACGGAATAGCGGCCGCCGACCCAGTTCCAGAAGCCGAAGGCGTTGGCGGGGTCGATGCCGAAGGCCTCAACCTTGTCGAGTGCGGTGGAGACAGCGACGAAGTGCTTGGCCACGGCCTCGGCGTTCTGCTCATCGGAGCCGTCGATGGCACCCTGAGCCTTGAGCTGTTCGAGCATCCAGGTCTTGACCTCGCGGGCGTTGGTGAGGGTCTCGAGCGTGGTGAAAGTCTTGGAGACGATGATTACGAGCGTGGTCTCGGGATCGAGGCCCTTGAGCTTCTCTGCCTGATCGTTGGGGTCGATGTTGGAGATATAGCGGCAGTCGATACCGGCGTCGGCATAGGGACGCAGGGCCTCGTAGGCCATGACCGGGCCCAGGTCGGAGCCGCCGATGCCGATGGACACCAGGTGCTCGATCTTCTTGCCGGTAACGCCCTTCCACTCACCGGAGCGAACGCGCTCGGCGAAGGCATACATGCGGTCGAGGACCTCGTGCACGTCGGCGACGACGTCCTGGCCGTCGACGATGAGCTGGCCCTTCTCGGTTGCCGGGCGGCGCAGCGCGGTGTGCAGAACGGCGCGGTCCTCGGTGGTATTGATGTGCTCACCGGAGAACATGGCGTCGCGGCGCTCCTCGAGCTTCACCTCGCGGGCAAGATCGCACAGCAGCTTGACGGTCTCATCGGTCACCAGGTTCTTGGACAGATCGAAGTGAAGGTCGCCGGCGTCAAAGCTCAGCTTGTTCACGCGCTCGGCATCGGCGGCGAACCAGGCCTTGAGGTCGATACCTTCGGCCTCGAGCTTCTCCTGATGAGCCTCGAGCGCCTTCCAAGCGGCAGTCGACGTAGCATCGATAGGTGCGGCAACAGTTGCCATAGAGTCCTCCTCAGCATACGGGCGCACGCCTCCATGCGCCCGGATAATCAGATGACCCTATTCTAGCGCAGGTCAAGACTACAATCAGCGAGCGTTGCCAATCCGCCCCCAAACGGCGACCGACCAAAAAGGGACAGGTTTATTTTGGCAGGTCAAACGCTTTACCTACAAAAATTAACCTGTCCCTTTATGGCAAATATCAGGCCGCGGCGCAGACGCTACCGAGCAACTCTCGCAGAGGAGACCCAATGCCCTCAAGCAGTTCGGGAGCGATAATGACAAAAACGGGAACCTCACCGGCTCCCACGACGGCAGGCACTTTGCCCTCCGAGACAATACATCCATAAGGGACAAAACCGTCTTCGCCGGCATCGAGCGCCGCCATGCGACGCGCGAGCTCGCGCGCAAAGCCAGCAGTATCGGCATCGCCAATCGCCAGGACAAAGTCCACGCGTTCGTCGGTCGCCAGGGCCACGGCTTCGTCGATCAGCTCGTCTCCCCCGTCGCCCTCAAACGAGCCGCAGCGAAAAAGCACGCGCTCGAGCAGGGCTCGATCAAGCGAGCCAAGTGCCGCCGAGACAAGCTCATCGCGCGTATGCTTGTCACCGCCCAGCACGACCAGTGCCTTGGTGCCGCCATAGTGGGCAACCAATCGCCCGCACCAGCGAGCCACGTCTCCATCCGCAACAAGGCGCGTCGGCATACCAAACCCATAATTGACCATCTTTCCCACAACCCTTCCGTGCTTTATGGTGGTATCGATCGTTAAGCTCATGCTACGAAGCAAGGTTTTCCGAGCTGTTTCGCACTCTTTAGAGCTGCGTTAAAACCCGATTCAACCGCACGGCCATACCTACCAAAAGGGGCAGGTTTTGACGATGTCCAGACGAGCGGGTATTATCGAACATGTATTCGATAAGAACATGTGTTTGATGGGAGGACGCGTGGGGCACGAGCGTCACACCTATATCTGCATCGACCTTAAGACGTTTTACGCCAGCGTCGAGTGCGTCGACCGCGGACTCGACCCCCTCACTACGTGCCTGGTCGTTGCCGACGAATCGCGCGGGCGCACGACCATCTGCCTCGCCATTACCCAGGCCATGAAAGACCTCGGGATACACAACCGCTGCCGTCTGTTCGAGATTCCCGACGGCATCGACTACATCAAGGCCGTACCGCGCATGCAGCACTACATGGAGGTGTCGGCGCAAATCTACGGTATCTACCTGGAATACGTCAGTCCGCAAGACGTTCACGTCTACTTAATTGACGAGTGCTTTATCGACGTGACGCCCTATCTGGACCTCTACCATACCGACGCTGAAGGCTTCGCATGTATGCTGCGTGACGAGGTCCTGGGGCGCACCGGCATCACGGCAACGGTCGGCATCGGCCCCAACCTATTCCAGGCCAAGGTGGCACTCGACATTACCGCCAAGCACGTACCCAGCCGCATCGGCATACTCGACGACGAGACGTTCCGCAAGGAAATCTGGCCTCACCGCCCCATCACCGACATCTGGGGCATCGGGCCTGGCGTGGCAGACCGCCTCGAAAAATACGGCGTCTACGATTTGATGGGCGTCGCGGCCCTCGACGAAAACCTGCTCTACGACGAACTCGGCGTCAATGCCGAGTATCTTATCGACCACGCCTTTGGGCGCGAGCCGACAACTATCGCCGATATTCAGGCCTATCGCCCGCAGGCAACCTCAACAACCACGGGGCAAGTGCTATCGAAAGGCTATGCCTATGAGCAAGCCTACACCGTCTTGCGCGAGATGGTCGACAACGCTGTGCTGGACTTAGTCGATAAGCACGTGGTCTGCGACAGCATCTCGCTCTTCGTGGGTTATGCGAGCGAACGAGCCGACATACGCCGTCTCGACGCTAGCGGCACAGCGCAATATGTGGACGGATGCGGGCATTTGCGTTCGAGCACGTCGAGCATCGAACCCACCGCAACCGCCGGCCCCAAGCTCGCACCCCGCGCGCCCAAGCCCGTCCAGCGCGATGACGAACGGCGCCGCCTGGTGCGCGAAGCACAGGCAATCGACGGCATCTTTGTGGGAGAGCACGGTGGCAAACCGCGTGGCGGCTATGCTGCGCTGTTCGCGCATTCCAATGCATCCCGCAAGCTGCCCGAGCGCACCAATTCGTTTAAGAAGATCATGGGCTATTTCGATGAGCTCTGGGCGCAGACTGTCGATCCCAAACGACCGGTCAAGCGTATCAACCTGGGCTTTGGCAACCTCATGCCCGAGGAATTTGCCACCATCAACCTATTTAGCGATGTTAAGGCCGATGAGCGCGAGCGCGACCTGGCGCGCGCCGTCCTGGCCGTAAAGGGTAAGTACGGCAAGAACGCACTCGTCAAGGGATTAAGCTTTACCGCCGGCGCCACCGCACGCGAACGCAACGATCAGGTAGGAGGACATCGTGCCTAAGCCCCAACAACAGCCGATGCGGCCACCGACGTCTTTTGAACGTCTAGCGGACCCCGAGGGAAGACGTCGCTCCGCCGACCCCAAGCTCACCGCCAACGGCGCCATCCGCGCCGGCCGTGCCGCGCAGTTTATGCCCTTTGCCGCCCTCACGGGATACTACGAGCTTGTGCGCAAACAAGAGATCACTGTTGAGCTCAAATGCGAACTCACAGAAGAAAAAGCCCTCGAGCTTTCGAAAAAGCTCGAGGGCCTCAAACGAGGCGACCTGGTGCGCGTCACCTATTACGATACGTACGGCTATCGTAGCCGAACGGGCATTCTCGACGAAGTGTTACCCGCATTCAAGCTGCTCAAACTCAGGGATATCGCCATCGACTTCGACGATATCCAGGACATTGAACTACGCGGACGAGCCTAGACAAGGACGCGCATCCAAGGCAAGGCCTACAGCGTCATGACGTAGTAGCCTGCATCTCTCACGGCCGTCTCAAGGACACCGCGATCGATCGGCCGCTTGGAGCGCACGCGCGCTGTGTGGTCCGCGTACGTTACCGTTGCCCACACGCCGTCCAGCGCATTGAGGGCATTCTCAACGTTTTGAGCACAGCCATCGCAGCTCATGCCGCCGATGAGCAGCTCATCGCTATAGGGGTAGTGGGACGGATCGGTATCCGTCACAACAACCTTTTTGGCCTTCTTGCCGCTCGCGCCATCGCTGCAACAACTCTTCCCGTGTGTCGAAGCGGCAATGCGACGCAGTCCAAAAAACATGCCGACGGCAATGACGGCCAGCACGATGAGATTTGCAGGGTTGAGCAAGTCACTCACGCGCTCCCCTTTCAAGTAGCCCTATCTAAATACCCCCATGGGGTGTCCCCATCTTAACCCAAAATCATGTCCGTTCGGTCAATTAGTTTCCCTCTTCAAACTTTTTAGTTGACCATGGCTTACTTTCGTGTATAAGTTTTCCTAGGCTAACAGTGAGGACCAGAAGGAGCGCCGTGACTCGAACCATAGACATTCCAACGTTTCAGGCAGCGGTCGTGCGCAACTGCTCCCCCACGCTCGCGAGCATCAAACCGGCATCGCTCTTTACCTATCCCGGCGTCTACGCCAACCAAAACGGAAAACCCGGCGCCGCCCATATCGAAGGGCGACGCTCTCGCCTGCTCGCCGTCATAACCCAATGCAACCGCGAGCTCCAGCCACTCGGGATCCATATGAGCGTTTTGGTCTGGCGCCCCTGCGGAGCGCTCATCTATGTGTACCGCCCTGCGGACCTCATGCGATACCTCTCCGACCCCCGCGCCACGACGGCGCTTGCCGCCGAAGGTTACGATGTCCACAACCTGCCCGCATCCCTGGTGCATCTCGCCGCGCGCATCACGCTGGCAAGCAGCAATGCCGCAGAAAGCGCCTATGACGGCAGCGTCTGCGCACTCGCACGGAATAGGCACTGCGATACGGGGTGCACGTGCGAGTTCCCCCACGAAATTGGCTATTTTTTGGGCTATCCCTACGAAGATGTCCATCAGTTTATCGTCCAGCACGGCGAAAACTATAAGGTCTTTGGCGCATGGAAGGTATACACAAACGTTGAGCAGGCGCTCACGACCTTCGATTCCTATCGCGCATGCACGCAATACCTTACCTACATCTATCAACAGGGCTGCACCCTGGGACAACTTGTCCAGGCAACCCGATAGAGCATACAAAACGCGGCCGCACGCCGCACAACCGAAAGGAAAACATATGAGCAAGATCGCAGTCGTCTACTGGAGCGGTACAGGCAACACCGAGGCCATGGCAAACTTCGTCGCTGAGGGCGCAACCGGTGCCGGCGCCGAGGCAGAGGTCATCTCCTGCGCCGACTTCTCCGCAGACAAGGCCGCCAGCTATGACGCCATTGCCTTCGGCTGCCCCGCCATGGGTTCCGAGGAGCTTGAGTATGACGAGTTCCAGCCTATGTGGGACGAGGTCAAGGAGACCCTCGGCGATAAGAAGGTCGTCCTTTTTGGCTCCTACTCGTGGGCCGAGGGCGAGTGGATGGACAACTGGAAGGCCGACGCCGACGAGGCCGGCGTCAACGTCGTAGATTCCGTCATCTGCTACGACGCACCCGACGACGAGGGCGAAGCGGCCTGCAAGGCCCTGGGAGCGGAGCTGGCCTAACGAAGCCGTCAGAAAGTCGCAAGGCAACTGACAGCCGAGTACCGCACAACAACAGTCGCTCATGCCCAAACAAAAACGGGGACCGGATATTCACATCCGGTCCCCGTTTGTTATATCGATAACCTCGACGCGCCGCTATGAGATATTGCCCAAGAACGCCTTGGTGCGCTCGCTCTTAGGATGGTCGAAGACCTCGCTCGGCGTGCCCTCTTCCACGATAACGCCACCGTCCATGAAGACGACGCGGTCGGCGACGTCGCGGGCGAAGCCCATCTCGTGCGTCACCACGATCATGGTCATGCCGTCGCGTGCCAGGTCGCGCATGACACCCAGAACGTCGCGAACCAGCTCGGGGTCGAGCGCCGACGTGGCCTCGTCAAAGAGCATGACGTGAGGATTCATCGACAGGGCGCGGGCGATCGCCACGCGCTGTTGCTGACCGCCCGAGAGCTGGCTCGGCATAAAGTCAATGCGCTTGGCAAGACCGACCTTCGTCAGCTCCTCAATGGCAATCTTCTCGGCCTCTTCCTTGCTGCGCTTGAGCACCTTTTGCTGCGCAAGCATGACGTTCTTTTTGACCGACAGGTGCGGGAACAGGTTGAACTGCTGAAACACCATGCCCAGGTGCGTGCGCACTTTGTTGAGGTCGACACCCTTGGCGCACACATCCACGCCC
>USTC01000057.1 GCA_900557505.1 uncultured Collinsella sp. | reverse complement strand
CAGCGGCGAGGCTGGCGTTGTTCTCGGGCAGCGGGTCACCGCCGAGACGGGCAGCAACGGTGATGTTGCGGCTGAGCTTGGAGAAGAGGGCGGAACGCTTGGCGTCCTGCGCGCCCTTACGATGCTTGGTTGTGGCCCACTTAGAGTGTCCGGACATACGTGTCTCCTATCGGTTTCGACCTAAAGCCCAGCGCAGATGCTCGGGCAATATAAACAAACGTCGTTATGATATACCTACTGGCCTGCGAGATAAACCCCAAAATGAAGGCGTCGTGATGATGGCCCCTTTGGTGCAAAGAAACCTGACCCCAATGCACCAAATTAGGACCAGAGGAAGTCGCTGCGGGTGACGGTGGCGCCGATGGCGAAGGGCATGCAGGCGATGACCGGATACAGGTAGCGCATGTAGGTCGAGCCGTTGCACGGACCAATCAGGCACACGGCGAGCACGCCCAACAGCGGCACCCAGATCGCCAGTGCACGCCATGAATGACGACGCAGCAGGTAGACCACCACGGCGATCATGATCCACACATAGGTGGCCGAGCTCATGGTGAGCGAGATAAAGGGAACACGCTGCACCGCCACACGGTACAGATTGATCAGGTGGTCGCACCAGCGCACGACCTTGCTATCGACCGGATGGAAGTCAAAGTATTTGAGGTTATCGGGCTTCGCCATGATCTCGGCACTGCGCGCCGTGCTGTAGACCCACGCATCACGGGCACTCGGATAAAAGTACCCGTAGTAGTTATTGATGAGCGCCGAGATATAGCACTCGGGATCCTTTTTAAACATCTGGGCCCACACCTCAAAATAGGCCTTGATGTCATCCTGCGAGGCGTACTCGTTAAAGCAATTTTTGACGGCGTCCGACTTATCCGGGTTATAACGGCGGCCCAGGTTCTCGTACTTGAGTACGCGATCGATCACGGCACGCTCTTCGTCGGTCACCGAACCGTCGCAAGGAGCCTCCACGATGGTGCCGTCCTCCTTAACCGTGGGGTTGACGCCCGAGTTGAGGCCGTCGTGCTTTTGGACGAAACGAGCCGTCTGCTGGAACGGAATCGAGAGGATTTCGCGCTTGGAACCAGGCGTGATATCGTGCGCCGGCATAAAGACCTTGGTGAAGTACATATTAGAGGCAAGGCAGAGCGCGAGCACCGCGAGAACGCCAACCCAGCGGAAACGCGGGATGGCGCCTAAAGGCGCAGCACCAGTCTGCTTGGCTGCACGACGAGCCACATGCACGTCCCATACGCAAAACGCCGCCGCGATTACGCATGCCGCCAGGGGAAACACCAGGCCGCCGTTGCGCAGGAACGTGGAACCCATGGCGCCCAGAGCGAGCAGCAGCCAGTCGTGGCACGCAAAGAGCACGGGGGCTTTCTCGCCCGCTCGCTCGGCATTGGCATCACGACGGGGCAAGCCACATGCCACGAGCTTGACGGTCTGTACCAGCAGCACCAAGAACGCGTCAGCAAAGAGCACGTCTTTGGTGAGCAACGCCGCGTAGTTAGAGAACATCGGCATAAACGCAAAGAACAGCAGGATCGCACCGCGAACCGGCAGGCTCACGCCCAGTTTGCGCAGCGACGAAATGGAATAGGCCATGCAGGCGGCCGTGATGACGAACTGAGCACAGGTGTAGATGGCAAGACCCGCGTTAGCGCTGTTGAACAGCGAAAGCCCCAGCTGAACGCACGAACCGATGATAGCCGTGTGCACCACGGGGTGATGTCCGTTGAGCAACACATTGGGATTGAGCAGGCGCAGGTAGTCGCTCGTGCCGTTGGGATAGTTGAACCACTGGCGAATCTGCGCGCCCGTATCTCCCATAAAAAGGCCAGGCAGCGAAGCGATGAGCGTGGGCGCCCAGGCGATCATAAGCACCAGGAAGGGTCCGGCAAAGGGATGGACCGAGAGCACGGCGTGAGTCACACGCCATACGCGGCCAAAGTGCGCTTCGGAAAACGGAATGCGCCGAGAGCTCAGCCAATCTAGACACTCAAAGGCAAGGTAGAAGGCAACGACCGCCAAGAGCATCCAGCCCGCGCCGCCAATCCAGGCGCAGATGATGCGGGCTTTGTCGCCAAGGACAATCTCGGCCGAGTCGGTGAGATCGTAGCTGCGGCCGAACACCATGCAGATGGCGAAGAACAGCGACGGCAGAATGATCGATGGACGCCAGGTGTCGCCACGGCCAAAGAACACGTAGCGAAACGGCAAGGTGAGCAGGCAGGCAAGTGCAAGTAGCATGACCGCGTCGGTATGGCCGGCAAACGAGAGGAGCACCTCGTAGCACACGTACAGCATGCCCGAGGCTTTGGGGTCAATCGCCAAGACTGCGTTGCTCGACACCGGGGCGGGATCGATGGAAAACGCCGTGGTCGCCAACAGCGCGAGCAAAAATGCGATGAGCGTCTGCTTGGCGGGGTAGCGCTTAAACCAGACGATGCGGGCAGCGTCGCGCGCAGCCGTTGTGGAGAGATCGGAATCCTTCACAGTCCGAAAGCCTTTCTAGAAACCTGCCAAAAAAGGACAGGTTTATTTTGGCAGGTTTTATCTGGGAAAACGTTACGGTTCTGTCATCGTTGCCCAGCGAACCACCGCAAAGGTGCCTGTCCCCTTTGTGGTGGTCTTGGTTAGGCGTCCAGGTAGACGCGCTGGGGCTGATTGCGGTGTCGGGCGAAGATGATGAGCGCTAGGCCGGCGATCACAAGCGGCAAACTCAGCAGCTGACCCATGGTGATGACACCGCCCAGCAGATAGCCCAGCTGCGCATCGGGCACGCGCACGAACTCAACGAGAAAGCGGACGATGCCGTACCCCATCACGAACACGCCCATAAACGTACCCTGGGGCAGTAGCGGCTTTTTGCGGCTGAGCACCTGCAAAATACAGAAGAGCACGACCCCCTCAAGAAACGCCTCGTAGAGCTGGGAGGGATGGCGCGGCATATCGCCCGCGGTGCCGCCAAAGACCACACCCCAAGGCAGATCAGTCGGTTTGCCCCACAGCTCGCCGTTGACGAAATTGGCACAACGGCCCAGGCACAGGGCCAGCGGGGCGCCGATCACAGCAAGGTCGGCGACGGTCCATGCATCAAGCTTGTACATGCGGCACACGATGATGCCGCCCAAGATGCCGCCCACCAGGCCGCCGTGGAAGCTCATACCTCCCTCGTTGGTGGCAAAGATCTCGAGCGGGTGGGTCCAATAGTAGCCATCGCCATAGAAGATGACGTAAAACAGGCGCGCGCCGATGATGAGGCCAAAGACCGCGCCGACCACGACACTCGTCAGGTCATCAATCGTAATGTCGAAGCCCCAACGACGCTGTGTGCGGTACATAACGACCGCCGTGAGCAGAGCGCCGACCACGTAGGCCAGGCCGTACCAGTAGATGGTGATGGGGCCCGCCGAGATCGCGACGGGATCAAGCATATGGTAGAGGTCGTTGAGCATATCGATCCCCTGCTCCCTACATACAAATGCGGCCGCGGGCCTTACGCTCGCAGCCGCATATTTGGGCGTAACGTCTATGCGGAGCGTACCGTCCGCAGCTTTCGCATCTTAGAACGGCGCGTACTCGTCGTACAGGTCCTCGGCCTCGCCGGAAGCATTGACCTGCTCAACGCGGGTAACGCCGGGCACGTGCTCCTTCAGGATGCGCTCGATGCCCATGGAAAGGGTTAGCGAGCTCATGGGGCAGCCGGCACAGGCGCCCTGCAGCTCCAGCTTGACGACGCCCTCGTCGTCGACGCCCACATACTCCATATCGCCACCGTCGGCCTGCAGGTTGGGGCGAATCTCTTCAAGAACCTTCTTAAGCAGCTCTTCGTTAACAGCCACAGGGGCTCCTTTCTCACAACAACGCGGGCACGCCCGCGGACAGAAGCTATGTTACTACAGCCATGTACCCGCTCACGAGCCGTCCATGCGCGCAGACGCGACTTTCACGAGTAGTCAATTTGGGACGGGGCTCTTTTGGCTGTTTTGCCGCCAGCTGGCGTTGGCACGCGCTACTGCTGAGCCTGTCCCCCGGTACCAATCTGGACATCGACGATGACCTGGCGGTAGCTGATGCCGCAGGAGTCGAGAATGCGGCGGCTGATACGGCCGTCATCGGTGTCGGCATACTTATTGTCCAGGTAGACGACCTCGCCCACGCCCACCTGCGCCAGGATCTTGGCGCAGTCGTGGCACGGGAATAGCGTGACGTAGACTGTAGAACCCTCGAGGTCTTTGAGCGAGCCGCGGTAGTTAAGCACGGCGTTTGCCTCGGCATGCACCACGTAGTTGTGCTTGTCCTGCAACGGATCGTCGCTCGTGCCCCACGGGAAAAAGTCGTCGTTGAGTGCCGAGGGTGTGCCGTTGTAGCCCACCGAAAGGATGCGGTGGTTGGTGTTGGCGATGCACGCGCCCACCTGCGTGTTGGGGTCCTTACTGCGGCGCTGCGCGGCGATGGCCACGCTCATAAAGAACTCGTCCCAGCTAATGACGTCGCGGCGCTTGCCCGACGCGGTTTGATGAAGATCGTCCGACATGGCAGACACCTCCGTAATCGCAACAGTTTGACCCATTGTAGCAGGTGGAAGGTAGGGGCGCTTATCCCACCGCCCCATCGCTACGCGCGACGGGGCTTTTGATTGATGTGGTAGAGCTCGGCGAGGCCCCGCAGCGTCAGCGCGTCATCGACCGTCAGGCTATGACCGACAAGGGCCGCAAGTGCCTCGGCATCGTCGCCGGTAATGACGATGGGCACATCGCTCTCCCCCGCGGCCTTAGTCGCACGCATCTCGGCAAGCACCATGTCGAGCATGCCGTCGATGCGTGCTACCTCGCCCAAAACCACGCCCGAGCGCATGGCCTCGCGCGTGTTGCGGCCGATGACGTGCGTTGGCGCCGAGGGCTCAACCTGGGGTAGGCGCGCTGCTGCCGCCGAAAGCGAGCGGGCGCCGAGGGCCAGGCCTGGCGCGATAACGCCGCCGACAAAGGTGCCGCGCGCGTCGATGACCTCGATATTGGTCGTCGTGCCCAAGTCAATCACGATGCAGGGCGAGCCGTAGACGGCGCGGGCTGCCACGGCGTCGGCGATGCGGTCGGGACCGATCTCGGCCGGGTCATCGTAGTGCACGGGCATGCCGGTCTTAAGTCCCGGCCCCACGGTGAGCACGCGCCCCGTGCAAGTACGGGAAAGCGCTACCTTCCACGGGCGCTCGAGCGCCGGGACCACGCAGCTCAGCACAGCAGCCGCGGGCACAAGCGCACCCGGCATGCCCGCGTCGGCCGCCAGTGCGGCCATGACCTGCACGAGACGCATGCGCGCCTCGTCTGCTGTAATGCTCGACGGCGTCGTGATCTCGCACGTCGCAAGCGGACATTCCTGCGCCGCGGCCGAATCCTCGGCAAACAGACCAAAGCGAATGAACGTGTTGCCCACGTCGACCGTCAATATATATGCGCACCCATTAAGCATCGTCGGCGCTCCTTTCGTCTGCCCGGCAGTATATCGCCTACCTAAACCAGTCATCCCAAAATGACTAGCTTGCGGCTATACTGGTGCGCGGTCGTTTGCGAGCTCACGCGGCGGCCCTTGGTAACCCGACTTCCCGCGCCGTATCCGTAACGGCGCTCCTGGGGGAAGCGGATATACGCAAAGGAGTTTTATATGAGCAATCCCTCGAACCGCGCTTCGATGCGCGGGCAACTCACGCTGCGCGGCGTCGTCATCGGCGTCCTTGGCTGCGTGATCATCACGGCAAGCTCGGCCTACACCGCTCTCAAGATGGGCGCACTCCCCTGGCCGATCGTCTTCGCTGCCGTCATTTCGCTGTTCTTCCTGAAGCTCATGGGTAACGCCAGCCTCAACGAGGCCAACGTTACCCACACCATCATGTCCGCGGGCGCCATGGTCGCCGGTGGCCTGGCGTTTACCATCCCGGGCGCCTGGATGCTGGGCTATGCCGACCAGATCAGCTGGCTCGACATGTTTATCGTGGCACTCGCCGGCACTATCCTGGGCCTGCTGGCCACGGCGCTCATCCACCGTCACTTTATCGTGGACGCCGCGCTTGAGTTCCCCACCGGCAACGCCGCAGCTCAGACCTTGCGCGCCACCGAGGCCGGCGGCAAGACCGGCAAGCAGCTCTTTGGTTCTATGGCCATCGCCGGCATCTACAGCGTGCTGCGCGACGCTCTGGGCATTGTGCCCAGTATGTTGTGCACGCTCAACATCCCCGGCGTGACCTTTGCCATCTACAACTCGCCCATGCTGCTCTCCGTCGGCTTCCTCGTGGGCTTCGCCCCCGTCGCGTTCTGGTTTGCCGGCGCGCTGCTGGGCAACTTTGGCATCATCGTGGGCGGCACCGCTGCCGGTCTGTTCGATGTTGTGACCGCACAGGGCATTGTTAAGTCCCTGGGTATGGGCCTCATGATGGGCTTTGGCGTCGCCGTCGTCCTCAAGGACATCCTGCCGCAGGTCGCCGGTATCGTCCGCGGCCTCGCCGCCGACAGCTCCACCGACACCGACGAACAGTCGCTCATCTCGGGCTCCCTTAAGCTCGATGCCGGTATCATCGGCCTGGGCGCTGCCGCCATCGCCGTGATCATCGCCATCGTGCTCGACCTTGGCCCCGTTCCGGCCGTCATCGTCACGCTGTTCACCTTTGTCACCACCATCATGAGCGCGCAGAGCTGCGGCCAGACGGGCATCGACCCCATGGAGATCTTCGGCCTCATCGTCATGCTCATCGTTGCCGCCTTCGCGCAGCTCGCTCAGGTCAAGCTGTTCTTTATCGCCGGCATCGTAGCCGTGGC
>USTC01000056.1 GCA_900557505.1 uncultured Collinsella sp. | reverse complement strand
ATGTTAAAGCGACTGGCTTCGGCTGGTCGCTTTTTTGTTGACCTCGCTTGGGGTCGAACCCGAAAGGGCGCGGAGCTGAGCTATCTGCACTGTGATTCCCTTAGGGAAAACACGGCTAAAGCCCCGTAAGTGCGTTCTCCTTAGGGGAATCCTGCTTTCGGGGCTCGATGTATGTTGAGAAATTGTGATCAAACTCAAAGTGAAAATCGAATTAGTCCGCTCGATAGTGCGAACCCATACTTTTGGTCCGTCTGCGCATGGCTTTGACCATCTCGGTTGCCAGCTTAGTTTGCGATTGCAGGCGGGCGAGGGCTGCGATTTCGCTGTCCTGGGCTTTCTGCGTGCTCAAGGTCGTTGCCTCCGTCTTCAAGCCCTCAAGCTCGTGCAGTGCCTTGGATAGACCCGTCTCGGTGCGGTTGATCATGCAATAGGTGCTCATCGTGTGTTTGAGGCCGTGCGTCAGGCGTTCGGCATCTGTTGTGGCTATGCCGTACTGGGGGAGGGCGATATCCGCCTTCAGGGCTGCCTCAGTCTCTTTCTGCGCTGCAAGGGCTGCCGATGCGCCAGCGATGCGCCCAAACACGATGCCGTTGGCGCTTGACAAGCCACCGATTCGGTCGGCGCCGTGCATGCCGCCTGTCGCCTCGCCGCAAGCGTAGAGGCCCTCAACGCCCGTATACGCGGTCTTGTCGATTTTGATACCGCCGTTGGCGGCGTGGGCATACATAGCCACGCGCATCTCGTCAGTTGGCGCGATGCCGTGCTCGTCTTGCAGCCAGGTGGCAAAGGTCTGCACAAACTCAGGGACGTCCTCGCGGGGGAAGTCGTAGTGGAGCGCCAGGCCTTCGGAGCCTGCTTGATCGATGGCAAGATCGATGGCACGGGAAGCCAAGCGTGACGTGAAGGGGCCATATCCGGAGCGCTGTTCAAGCAGATTGTCTAGCTTGTCGTCGGCGATATCGACCGGCTGGTCTACATGTGCGTAGCGCCAGGTCTTCTCGTTAAAGACAAGGTTGCGCTTAGGCTCAATGAAGCCGGGCATCATCTGCATGAACTCTATATTAGTAAGGGACGCACCGTGCGCCAGCGCGATGGCCTGTGATGAGCTGAGCACGTCGGCGGAAGTGAGGCTTCGCTCAAACAGGCCACCCGTGCCGCCCGCAGCGATGATAGTGGCCTTGGCTGCCATAGGCACGAGATGCTCGTTTGCGCGGTTGTAGAGCACGGCGCCGACAATCTTTCCGTTCGCATCCTGAAGAAGATCGATAAGCTCGTGACGGGGGAGTAGGCGAATTCCGAGCAACTCGATCTGTGCCGTACACGCGTCTTCAAGCGGCTTGCGGGTCAGGCCGCGCCACATACGCGTTTTATGGTCAAAGCAGGGGATAAACTGCTTCTGCCGGGCGCTCTCGGCACTTTGCGGACGCTGGAGCTCAACACCTAGATCTTTCTCGAGCCATTGGATGGCCTGAGGAATACCGTGGGCAAACGTCTGGACGAGTTCGGGGTCGGCAACGCCGCCGCCGACGGTCTGGATGGTGTCGATGAGGTCCTGCTCGTCGTCTTCGTCGACGGGACCAATCAGGCCGAGGCCCCAGGTGCCAGGGAAGAAGCTCGATCCACTCATAGTCTTGCCGGCGCTTGCCACAGTGACGGTTGCACCCGTGCGTGCCGCTTCTATGGCGGCACAAAGGCCCGCAATGCCAGATCCAATTACCAGTACATCAGTCGATTCCATCGGATTCCTTTCTCGTCCGGCGCATTGTCGCACGGGTGATCGGCAAAGGTGTCGCAAAGATTAGATAAATCGGTAAAGGGCGAATATGGCAGGTGGACGTTAGGGGTATTTTGGCAATCCGTCTCACTCCACTTCGGAGCTCATCTCAACTGATATATCGAATCGTTTTGGATTTTCATGGCATAGTAGTTGATTTGGGACGGGGCTCTTTTAGCTACCCTGTGCCTCGGGCCGATTCGCTCGCCACGAAATAGGCCCATCTACTACGTTTGGCCGGGTGCCCCCGAGCATATCGAGAATCGCGAAATCAAACCCGCAGGTAGACGGCTTATTGATTTTCCCAAAACCTAGCTATGGTCGAGCCATGCGGGCCAAACGTAGTAGATGGGCCGTTTTCGTGGCGCGACCCAAACCGATTGACAGCTTCGGGACAAAAAAAGAGCCGCTACCCGGGTGGATAGCGGCTCCAATGCTCAACTATATGAGCATCGCGCGGGCGCGATTAGGCCTTGAGGGCCTCCTCGACGGCGACAGCGCAGGCGACGGTGGCACCGACCATGGGGTTGTTGCCCATGCCGATGAGACCCATCATGTCGACGTGCGCAGGCACGGAGGAAGAACCGGCGAACTGGGCGTCGGAGTGCATACGGCCCATGGTGTCGGTCATGCCGTAAGAGGCAGGGCCGGCGCCCATGTTGTCCGGGTGCAGAGTACGGCCAGTGCCGCCACCAGAAGCGACGGAGAAGTACTTCTTGCCAGCCTCGAGGCGCTCCTTCTTGTAGGTACCAGCGACGGGGTGCTGGAAGCGCGTCGGGTTGGTGGAGTTGCCGGTAATCGAGATGTCGACGTTCTCGTGCCACATGATGGCAACGCCCTCGCGGACGTCGTCGGAGCCGTAGCAGTTAACGGCAGCGCGGGGACCATCGGAGTAGGGGATGGTCTCGACGACCTTGAGCTCGCCCGTGTAGTAGTCGAACTGGGTCTTCACGTAGGTGAAGCCGTTGATGCGGGCGATGATCTGAGCAGCGTCCTTGCCCAGACCGTTGAGGATAACGCGCAGCGGCTTCTTACGAGCCTTGTTGGCGTTCAGAGCCAGGCCGATAGCGCCCTCGGCGGCAGCGAAGGACTCGTGGCCGGCCAGGAAGGCGAAGCACTCGGTGTCGTCGGAGAGCAACATAGCGCCCAAGTTACCGTGGCCCAGACCGACCTTGCGGTCCTCGGCGACGGAGCCGGGAACGGTGAAGGCCTGGATGCCCTCGCCGATGATGGCAGCAGCCTCAGAAGCGGACTTGGCGCCACGCTTGACAGCGAGAGCGCAGCCGAGGGTGTAGGCCCACTCAGCGTTCTGGAAGGCGATGGACTGGGTGTTGTTGACGATCTCACGCGGGTTGAAGCCCTTGTCGGTGCAGATCTGCAGAGCTTCCTCGAGGGAGGCGATGCCGTTGTCGGCGAGGCACTTGTTGATCTTGTCAGCGCGGCGCTCGTAACCTTCGAACGTAACAGTCATAGTTATTTCCCTCCCTTTCTACTCGTGAACCGGGAACACGCTGGCGACGGAGTGAGTCTCCTCGTCGGTGCGCGGGTCGATGTACTTGGCAGCGTTCTCCCACTGACCATAGTGGCCCATAGCGCCAGCGATGGCCTCCTCGGGGGTCTTGCCGGCCTTGACGGCGTCGGTGAACTTACCGAGGTTCAGGAACTCGAACGCGATGATCTCGTTCTTGTCGTTGAGAGCCATGCGGGTGACGTAGCCCTGAGCGAGCTCGAGGTAACGAGCGCCCTTGGCCTTGGTGCCGAACATGGTGCCGACCTGAGAGCGAAGGCCCTTGCCGAGGTCGTCGAGGGAGGCGCCCACGGGCAGGCCGCCCTCGGAGAACGCGGTCTGGCTGCGGCCGTAAACGATCTGCAGGAAGATCTCGCGCATAGCAACGTTGATGGCGTCGCAGACGAGGTCGGTGTTGAGGGCCTCGAGGATGGTCTTACCGGGAAGGATCTCGGAAGCCATAGCGGCAGAGTGGGTCATGCCCGAGCAGCCGATGGTCTCAACGAGGGCCTCCTCGATGATGCCGTCCTTGACGTTCAGCGTGAGCTTGCAGGCGCCCTGCTGAGGTGCGCACCAACCCACACCGTGCGTAAGACCGGAGATGTCGGAAATCTCCTTAGCCTGGACCCACTTGCCCTCCTCGGGGATGGGTGCGGGGCCGTGGTATGCACCCTTGGCAACGGGGCACATGTTCTCCACTTCCTGTGAGTACTGCATGCCTCTCCTCTCTATCGTGTTGGCGTCCCGTCTGGGGGTCGTGGCTGGCGATTGCCGGGCGACCCTTCGAAAGGGACATGACATGCAGCCCCTATAATACCGCGAAATGCACGGAATATTCGGCGAACGGCTCAGTTTTCGTAGCGAGAAGCGCGGAACTTTCAATTGAAGCGATTTAACAAAGCTGTTTGCGGCTGTGCGGTTCGCTGAAGGGGGTCGGTTCTGTTCAAGCTTTTGACTATGTCGCGTTGTCTGACCTGTAGCTATGATGCCGTTCGCCGCCTGTATACTGCCTTTTGCCGTGTGGCGTAGTTGTTTTGCGTGAATGTTTTGATGGCACGCTTCAATCGTGCTGTATTGGATGGCAAGCAGATCCCGGCGAAGGGAGCGTCATGCAGCGCGTTTGGAGAACGGTTACCGGCTTTTACCATGTCTGTGCCCGCGGTACAGGCAAGCAACTGATCTTTGAGAACGATGCAGACCGCTGGGAGTTTCTGGAACTGATGAGCGACTGCTGCCGGGAGGCGGGGGTGACAATCGTGGCGTGGTGCCTTATGGACGACCACGTGGATCTGGTGCTTTTGGATTATGAGGACGAAATGAGCGCAGCCATGCAGCGGTTGCTGCTGACGTATGCCCGTCGGTTCAATAAACGTACCGGGCGCACGGGCTGCCTGTTTCGTGAGCGTTTTGAGCGTCGCTCGCTCGATACCGACTGGCAGGTGATGGAGGCTGTTCGCTCTGTACACGCCGATCCGCAGGAGGCGGGTGTTGCTCTGATTGAGCGCTATCCCTGGAGCAGCTTTGCGGAGCATCTGCGCGTTTACGACAGTGATGCGGCAGATACCACGAGGGTATTTTCCGACCCTTCTTGCGTGCTTGAGCTTTTCGGTTCTGCTAAGGCTTTTATTGCCTATTCGCTTTCGACGCCCGACAGCGGCGAGCCAGCGCTGTGCGATATGAAAGAGACGGAGTGGGAACGCCACGCCTTTGCCGAAAAGTTGGCGAAGGGGCTCGGGGTTCCGCTCCACGGGGTTAAAGCCGCGCCGCCGGTGCAGCGCAATATCGTTATCCTTGGATTGCACGATGCCGGCTTTACGGTGCGTCAGATTGAGCGGTATACGGGGATTGGCAAAAGCACCGTTTCTCGTATTGTGCGCGCTTATACGAAGGTGGACGCGCAGGCCGAGGGCTCGAAATAAAGGCAGAAAAGAAAATGGCCGAATCGCGAAAGTTAAGCAATTCGGCCAACAGAATTCTTCAGTTTTGAGACAACTATTACTGATTATTTTGTCCCGTGAGCATGCCGTCGAGGGTGCGCCAGGCGAGCTCGGCGCACTTGACGCGGGCGGGCATGTGCGAGATGTCCTGGAGCTGGGCGGCTTCGTCCAGGTCTTCCAGGTCCTCCTCGGAGAGTTTCTCGCCACGGATCATGGCGAGGAAAAGCCCTGCCAGACGACGCGCCTCCTCGACCGTCTCACCGGTGATGAGGTCGGCCATGATGTCGGCGCTGGCCTGGCTGATGGCGCAGCCGTGGCCGGTAAAGGACGCCTCCTCGATCACATCGTTCTCGACACGCAGCTGCAGAGTGAGCTCATCGCCGCAGCTGGGGTTGATGCCGTCGTGCTCGTGCGTGGGGGCATCCATCTCGTACTTATAGTCGGGGTGCGAGTTGTGCTCCATAAACGTGGTGGAGGTGTACAGATTACCCATTGAACGTGCTCCAAACGTGATGCAGGCCGGCGATGAACTTGTCGA
This sequence comes from uncultured Collinsella sp., assembly GCA_900557505.1. Classification (GTDB taxonomy): domain Bacteria; phylum Actinomycetota; class Coriobacteriia; order Coriobacteriales; family Coriobacteriaceae; genus Collinsella. The sequence goes on along the minus strand of USTC01000056.1, from coordinate 1,079 downwards.
TATCGGCCTTGTCGTTGTAGAAGGCCACACTGGCGCGGCAGCATGCGAGGTTCTCGACGCCCAGCCAGGTGAGCAGCGGCTGCGCGCAGTGGTGACCGGCGCGGATACACACGCCGTCCATGTCCATGATGCTCGCGACATCGTGCGGGTGGATACCCTTGACGTTAAAGCTGACGACGCCGTGATGGTTGTCCAAATAGATGGAGCCGATGATCTGGACAAAGTCGAGCTGCATGAGCTCGCCCATCAGGTAGTGGACGAGTGCCTGCTCGCGGGCCTGGATGTTTTCGTAGCCCACCGTGTTGACGAGGTAGTCGAGGGCGGCGCCTGTGGCGAAGATGCCGGCGGCGTCCTGCGTGCCGGCCTCGAACTTCTCGGGGACGGGCGCCCAGACGGCGTCCTGCTCGGTGACCGAATCGATCATCTCGCCACCGGTGAGCATGGGCGGCATGGCGTTGAGTAGGTCCATCTTGCCCCACAGCACGCCGATACCCATGGGGCCCATGGCCTTGTGCGCGCTAAAGGCAAAGAAGTCGGCTCCCAGATCGGCCACGTTGACCGGCATGTGCGGAAGCGACTGCGCGCCGTCGACGACCAGATAGCCGCCATATTTGTGCACGAGCTTGCCGAGGTTCTTGACCGGGTTCTCGACGCCCAGCACGTTAGAAACCTGACCCACGGCCAGAATCTTGGTCTTGGGACCCACCTTGGCCAGGACCTCCTCGGTGGTGAGCTGGCCGGTCTTGGTGGGATAGAGGTAGACGAGCTTGGCACCGGTCACGCGGCAGACCTGCTGCCACGGAATCAGGTTGGAGTGGTGCTCCATGATGGTGATGACGACCTCGTCGCCGGGCTCCAGCACCGTGGGCGCAAAGCTCTTGGCGACCAGGTTGAGCGACTCACTCGTGTTGCGGGTGAAGACGACCTCGTTGGCCTGGGAGGCGCCGATGAGGTCGGCGATCTGCTGGCGGACCTTGGCGATGGCATCGGTGGCCTCGACGGACAGCGAGTACAGGCCGCGCAGGGGGTTGGCGTTCATGCGCTGGTAGAAGTCGCGCTCGGCGTCGAGCACGCAAGCG
>USTC01000055.1 GCA_900557505.1 uncultured Collinsella sp. | reverse complement strand
TCATTTTCTCCCAGTATACGCATGAATGCGAGCCTGCAGCGGATGCATTAATTGAGCGCCTGTGCGCGAATCGCCGCACCGATGGCACCGGCAAAGCGGGCCTGGGGCGAGGTGGTGACCGGCGACCCCAGCAGCGCGGCCAGCCGCTCCACAACGTAGGGGTTCTCGCACAGGCCACCGGTCAGATAGTACGGAGCGCCCGCCGCCTGCCCAGCCATGGTCGCCACGCGCGAGACCACGCTGTCGATCACGCCACGCGCAATGTTCTCGCGTGGCTCACCGCGACCGATCAGGCTGATAACCTCGCTTTCGGCAAACACCGTGCACATGCTGCTGATCTTGGTGGGCTCGCCGGAACGCGCCAGGTCGGCCATCTGCTGCTGGGAAATGCCTAGGCGGTCGGCCATGATCTCCAAAAAGCGCCCCGTTCCGGCAGCGCACTTGTCGTTCATGGCAAATTTGGCCACGCGGCCGCCCTTAACCTGGATGACCTTGGTGTCCTGGCCGCCCACGTCAATCACCGTGCCGTGATCGCCAAACAGGCGCACGGCACCGGTGCCGTGGCAGGTAATCTCGGTCACGACCTTGTGCGCATAGGGCACGGCGACACGGCCGTAGCCGGTCGCGACCACGCGAACACCGTCGCCCGTCACGTCATAGCCGGCTGCGGCGAGCTCGCCGCGTAGGCGCTCGGCCGCATCGACCGAGGAGAACCCGGTTGGCTGCACGCACGTCCACGCCACCGAACCCTCCCCGTCGACCACAGCAGCCTTAGCCGCCGTAGACCCGATATCGATCCCGATCCCTATCATGGCTCTCTCCCAATCTGAACATCAAAGGTAGCGGCGCGTTCAGGCGCCTTAGCTCTAGGTTTCTCAGGTGCCGGAGGTTGCCCCGAAAGAGGAGCGCAGCGTACTTTGGTACGCAAGCGACGGTTTGAGGGGCAAGATCCGGTGCCTGAGAAACCTAGAGGGTTTCGATGAAGGCGGCGATGCGCGTCTCGATCTGGCCCATATCACCGTTGCTGTAATCGGTCTCGATCTTCATGTACGGAATGCCCGCACCCTCGACGGCCTCCTGCATACGAGCGCTCTCAACGTTGAAGGTGTGGCATGCCTGCAGCACGTTTTCCACCACACCATCCACGTGGTACTTCTCGCACATGGCCAAGGTGTTGTCCATGCGGCCGTCGTTGGGCGTCATGACCGAGCAATTAATGTCCAAGTAGCGATCGGCAATGGCGCGTAGGATATCGGGAGCGTCGGGGTCGATCATCATGGCGGCCGTACGCTCACCCGAGCAATCGTCCATGCACACGACCACGCCGCCGTTGGACTCGATGGTGCGACCGATCTTGTTGATCACGCCGCCCACCGGGCAACCGGTAATTAGAATGCGCTTAGCATCTGCCGCAACCGGACGCTCGCCCGCGTCGTAGGCCTCTCGTAGCTTGACAACCTTTTGCTCCAGCTGCTGCGTATAAGCCTCGATATCAAAGCTGAACGTACCGGCAAACATAGTGCTCATCAGGTCGACACCGCTCATGGCCGCAGGCTGGTTGGCCTGAAGCGCGAACATATCGAGCTGCGCCGCACGCAGGCGATTGCGACGACGGACGGCGGCGCGCAGGTCGTCATCAGTAATCGTAATGCCGTAGAAGCCCTCGAGCTCCTCCTTGAGCAGGCGGCACTCCTCGTACCAGCCTTCACGCTCGTAGGCGCGATCGCGACCCTGCGGCAGGTGCAGAATGTGCGTACGCTTGAGCTCGTTGAGCAGCTCGTACATCTTCTTCTTGCCGTCGCAGGTGGTCTCACCGATGATCATGTCGCTAAAGTACGTAAACGGGCACTTTTGCGAGTAGGCAAAGCCGTACGTCGACTTGATGAGCGGACAGAGATTTGCCGGCAGCACCTTCTCGGCCTCGGGAATCACCTCGTCGGACGTGCCGCACAGCGCCACGCTCGCAGCCCCCGCGGCATCGATAATCTCGAGCGGCGTGTAGCTGCACAGAAAACCGACCAGGCGATTACCCGCCTGCTTATAATCCTTGACGCGAATAAACGCCGCCTTGCGCTGCTCGTTGAACTCCTCAAACGTGGACGGCAACGGCTGCTCAATATTTTCCGACATATAACTCCTTAACAAACCTTTTAACCAACCAAGGAAACGGCTTTCCCAGGTGCCCGAGGTTGCCGCGAAAGAGAAGCGCCGCATACTTTGGTACGCAAGCGACGGTTTGAACGGCAAGATCGGGCGCCTAGGGAAGCCGCCAGGGTGGATAGTCCTAAATGGTTTCCAAGAAAGCTTCAATGCGCGTCTGCAATTGCCCCGCGTCCTCGCCGGCGTAGTCGGTCGTGATGTGCATAAACGGAATGCCGGCCTCCTCGGCGGCCTTCTCCACGGCAAACGACTCCATTTCGTAGAGCGTGCAGAACTGCAGGGCCACGTCGACGATACCGTCGGCATGCAGGTCCTTGGCCATCTGGACAATGTCCTTCATACGCTGGTCGTTGGGCGTAAAGACAGCGCAGTTGATCTTAAAGTAGCGCTCGGCGATGGCATCGAGCATCTCGTCGACCGTCTCACCGGACTCGTCGACCAGGTCCTTGTAGTAGCGCGAGCCCGTGCAGGACTCCTCGCCGACCACAACGCCGCCGGCCTTCTCGATGAGGTTGAACAGCTTCCAGTTGGGCACGGCCATGGGCGTGCCGGTGTACAGGATGGTCCCGTGGTGGATGACCACGATCTGGTCGCACACCGACTGCACATCCTCAATGATGTGGGTGGAGAGCAGGACTAACCGCCCTTGGGCGCCACGCCCTCGCCGGCCTCGACACGCTGCTCGCACTCAGCCGCCATATCGTTAATGGCTCCGGTCAGACGCGGCGTGTCGTCCATAAAGGCGGCCTGAACGGTCAGCAGCCTGTCGAGACCGCTGATGGGCGCCGGGTCGGCAGCGCGCGTGGCAGCGAGGCGCTGCAGGGCACGGCGCTTCTCATTGACGGCGTGGATGGCGGCCTTCAGACGCTCAGGCGTAATCTTGACGCCGCACTCGTCCTCAATCTTGGCGGCGAGCTTCTTGACCTCGGCCTTCCAGGTCACGAGCGTCGACTCGTCGTGTACGTTGGGAATATCCATGACGTGCATGTTCTTTTGCGTGGCAAAAAACTCATAAGCCTTCTTCTTGCCATCGCAGGTGTTCTCGCCCACCACCAGGTCACTCGACTCAATGTAGGGGCAAACCTCGCCCAACTTAAAGCCGGCAAAGCTCTTGATAAGCGGGCAGGTATTGCGCGGCAGGTGCTCCTCGACCTTATCGGTTGCCCAATCGGCACCAGAGCACAGACCCACGGGGATGCCGTCACAGGCAAGCACAATCTCCTCGGGCACGTAGACACAGAACGAACCGACGATCTTGGTGGCCTCGCCGGCCTCCTTCTTGTCGAGCATCTCCTTAATACGGCCGCTGTGGATGTTGGTGGCGACAAAATCCAGGTAGGACGTGGACTTGGGGCGATTGTTCTGCGTCAGGAACATATCGCCGTACATCTGGCCCACGGCGCCCAGCAGCATGTCGTGGTCGGCAAGATTCATGCCGAGGCTCTCCCACATCGGATGGAAATCAAATTCTTCAGCCATGACGGTTCCCCTCTCGAACCAAAAATGAATAGCTACGGTATTGCTGCACGGTGGGTGGCGAAAACCCAGCCGCGCCTAAACCCGGAATTTTGGGGAACCTGCTTTGCGGTCGATTATTTAGCTGTGCGTCGTCTCTCCCGGAGCCGTGAACATACCTGCTCATATGCGGCTCCGAGCCATGTACAGGGCGCGCGCGGCAACGCGGCGAATGTATGTCGTCTGCGGCATGTGCGCACCCTCCTTTACAAGTTGAGGTCAACTATATCAACGGTCATCGACTATGCGAACACCGTTGACATTCGTACGACAGAGGTACCCGTTGCCATTTAATAAATTATTATCTTACTTGATAATTAATTACCATTCTACATTCGGCGAACGGTAGGGAACGAAACGGCGAGCGGCAAGACAATGCCGCCGAGGCTTATATCCCCGGCGGCATTACCCGGCGCTATCGACAAACCAGGTGAATCCTACTCGCATCGAAGTGCATGCGCAGCGTCTCGCCTGCTTGTGGCAGCTCGTCGACAGGCATGCCCACTTTATTGACCTTCCACTGCAGACGCGTGGGCGCATCGGCACGCGGCACGTCCAATAGCACCAAGCGCTCAAAGCGCGAATCGCTCACTCGGGCCACGTGCAAATCGTAGCTGTTGCGACCCCGCTCCGCGCGATTGTCAACATGGAAGTAGCTTGCGCGAATGCCCAGGTACGCCACATTATCGGGAACCTCGCGACCCACATTAAAGGTCATGCCCCAGTCAAGGGCCTCAACTTCTTCGTCGCCGATCTTGCGCGCACGGCTCGTGTTTTTGCACCCCGTCAGACGCAGTGCTGCCAGCGTCTGCGGACGGCGGACCACGTCCTCAATGGAGCCAATCTCCTCAACATGCCCGTTGTGCATCACGCAGATGCGCTGGCACAGGCGGCATGCCTCGTCAATATCGTGGCTCACGTAGAGCACGGTGCGGTTGCATACATCGAACAGGTCGAGCATGTTCTGTTCGAGGGCGCTCTTAAGATAGGAATCGAGTGCGCTCATGGGCTCGTCGAACATAAAAATGCCCGGATGCGCCGCCACCATGCGTGCAAGCGCCACACGTTGCTGCTGACCGCCCGAGAGTCGCGCGGGATAGCGGTCGGCAAAATCGGCTAGACCGAAAATGCTCAGATAGCGCTCGGCGAGCTTTTTGCGCGCGGCGGCGTCGCCCGCATCCTTTACACCGGCGCATACGTTATCGGCCACCGTCATATTAGGGAACAGCTGATAGTTTTGGAACAGCAGGGCACACTTGCGCTCCTGAGGCGAAAGGTTGATGCCCGCCGCCGAGTCAAAGAAGATCACGCCGTTGACGACGATCTTGCCCTCGTCGGGCGTCTCCACGCCGGCAATGCAGCGCAAGGTGCAGCTCTTGCCGCAACCCGAGGCACCGAGCAGCGCCACACGCTCCTCGCCGGCCTCAAGCTGCATGTCGAGCATAAACCCCGGATAGCGCTTTTTGATATCCAAAACGAGCGACATAGCTTATCGACCTCCCTGCGGCGCCGCATCATCACGCATGAGCTCGGCCAGCGCCTCGCGATCGATACGCAGCGCATCGCCGCCGACTGGGTCGAGCGAATCGCCCTGTCCGGCGAGATCTTTGGCCTGTTTGCGCTCCGCACGGGAAAGGCCACGTTCGCGATACTTTTGCGAATGCGCCGTGTACATATTGATGAACAGAATGACCAGGAAGCTGAACGCAATTACGACGATGACCCAAAAGAGCGCCACGGACGTGTTGCCGCCCATCCATTCAAAGTAGATGGCGATGGGAATGGTCTGCGTAATGCCGGCGTAGTTGCCCGCAAAAAACAGGGTGCAGCCAAACTCGCCCATCGCGCGAGCGAAGGCGAGGACCGTACCGGCGGCAATCGAGGGCCAGCCGAGCGGCATCATAAGCTTGGTAAAGATGCGACGCTCGGACCAGCCCAGGGTTCGCGCGGCATCGAGCATCTGCGTGTCGAGGCTCTCGAAGGCTCCGAGCGCCGTGCGGTAGACCAGCGGAAACGACACAACGACGGCCGAAATGACCGCCGCGGGCCAGGTAAAGACGATCGAGATGCCGTGCGCGATGAGCCACTGGCCCACCCCGGTCGAGTGGCCAAACAGCATGAGAAGCAGAAAGCCGCAGACCGTGGGCGGCAGCACCATGGGGATGGTAAAGACCGAGTCGAGCAGGCCCTTGATGCGACTCGAGGTACCCATAGTCTTCCACGCGGCAAACAGGCCCAGTGCAAAGGAAATCAGCAGGGCAAGGCCGCTCGTTTTAATGGACACCCAAAACGGGCGATAGTCGATATCGCCCAAAAAGGAAGCCAGTGAGGTCAAGGGCCCCTGCTCATCCCGCAACACGACAGACGATGCCTCTACCATTTGAGCGCTATCAAGCCAACGCGCGCCGCCCTTAGCATCACCCGAGGCTGATGCAATCACCACATAGCGGCCCCCATCCGCACCGCGCTCGTCAAAGCCATAGGTATACCCGCCGGCATCAAACGTTGTTTCCGCCGTGACATACCAAGGAAGATCCACGTCCCCCAGCTGCGCACCTCCCATGCAGTTTGCGCTGTCGAGCTTGCAGATGAGGGCCTTGAGACCCGATATGCACTCGTTGTCCTGCGGATCAAATCCATACCTCTCGACCGCCTTAGGCGATATCCACACCACAACGCGATCGGCAGCAGGCGCCACTACAAGGTCCACGTCCTCGTCAACGGGAAACCGGTAGCCCTCAGGCTGGCCCTCCATGGCACGAGCGGTCCCCTTGGCCAGCCGCTCAAAACCATCGATCCCATAGGAAAGCCCATGAGCGGTCGCAGCAACCTGGGCCCCGTCCTCAGTGTCCCCACCAAACGCAAATCCCGGCACCCAGCAAAGCGCGAAGGTCAAAGCACAGGTGACAAGCATGCGGAATCTATTAAGCACGAAAAGCTCCAAGCGGATACAAAGACGGAGTGAAACACAAAACGATGGAATTATCGCGCCAAGCCGCACTACGCGGAAAGCTCAAAGCCGTACTTAGCCCAAATCTTCTGAGCCTTCTTGTTGGTCAGACAGAAGTCGATGAACGCCTTGGCCTCGTCGGCATGCTCGGAGCTCTCGGCAACGGCACCCGGGTACACGATGGGCTTGTGCGAATCCTCGGGGCACACGAAGGCCTCCTCGATGCCGTCGTAG
>USTC01000054.1 GCA_900557505.1 uncultured Collinsella sp. | reverse complement strand
CAGTTCTGTTCTTAGTCTTTCTTGTCTTAAGACCAAGTGCTGGTTTACCCCAAGGAGTAACCGGTGCAGGACGACCGATTGGTGACTTACCTTCACCACCACCGTGAGGGTGATCGTTAGGGTTCATAACAACACCACGAACTGTCGGTCTCCAACCCATGTGACGCTTACGGCCGGCCTTGCCGATGACGATGTTGGAGTGATCGGCGTTGCCGACCTCACCGACGGTGGCGCGGCAGGTAACGAGGATGCGGCGCATCTCGGAGGAAGGCATACGGACGATAGCGTACTTGCCCTCCTTACCCATCAGCTGGCAGGAGTTACCGGCGGAACGGGCGATAGCAGCGCCCTTGCCCGGCTGGAACTCGACGGCGTGGATGAGCGTACCGACGGGGATGTCGGCGAGGGGCAGAGCGTTGCCCGGCTTGATGTCGGCGTCAGAACCGGACATGATGGTCTGACCGACCTCGAGGCCCTTGGGGGCCAGGATGTAGCGCTTCTCACCGTCAGCGTAGTGCAGCAGAGCGATGCGAGCGGAACGGTTCGGATCGTACTCGATCGTGGCAACCTTGGCGGGCACGCCGTCCTTGTTGCGCTTGAAGTCGATTACGCGGTAACGACGCTTCACGCCGCCGCCCTGGTGGCGGGTGGTGATGCGGCCGTTGTTGTTACGACCGGCCTTCTTGGGCAGGGGCTCGAGAAGAGACTTCTCGGGCTTGGTGCAGGTGATCTCGGAGAAGTCGGAGATCGTCTGCCAACGCCTACCAGCGGAGGTCGGCTTAAGGTGCTTTACAGCCATTACAATCCCTTTCAATAGGAATCCGTTAGCCATCGCAGACAGGGATTCGAGGTTCTGCCTCGGGTGCGATGACACCGGACGTATACACGGTTCCGGGCGTGTCCATTTTATACGCCCAAAACCTTGAGCTCTCGCCTCCCCTTTTTGGGAGGCATGAGCTCACTCAACAGCAACGAGTCTTAGGCCTGGTTGCCAAAGACCTCGATGGTGTCGCCCTCGGCCAGCGTGACGATGGCCTTCTTCCAAGAACGGGTCTTGCCGGCGACATAGCGCACGCGCTTGGTCTTGGGCTTGACCGTCAGGGTGTTCACGCGAACGACCTTGACGCCGAAGATCTCCTCGACAGCGTCCTTGATCTGATACTTGTTAGCATCCTTGGCGACCTCGAACGTGTACTTGTTCAGCTCCATGCCGGAGAAGGAACGCTCGGACACGATCGGACGGATGATGATCTCGTGGGCGGTCATTTATGCAAGCACCTCCCCGAAGTGAGCGGCGATGTCGGCGGGCATCAGCACGGCGTTGTTGTTGACGAGATCGTAGGTGTTGGCCTCGTCAGCGGTGATGATGAACGTCTTGGGAATGTTGCGGAACGACAGGTAGGCGTTGACGTCCTCATCGCGAACGATGATGGTCAGACGCTTGCCCTCAAGGCCGAGAGCCTTGAGCATGGCAACGGCAGCCTTGGTGGAAGGCTTCTCGAAGCCGTAGTCGTCGACGAGCACGAGCTCGCCATCGGCCAGCTTGGCGGACAGCGCGGAGCGCATAGCCAGCTTGACCTCCTTGTTGTTCATACGCTTAGCGTAAGAACGGGGCTTGGGGGCGAAGACAACGCCACCGTGACGCCACTGGGCAGCACGGATGGAACCCTGGCGGGCACGGCCAGTGCCCTTCTGACGCCAAGGCTTCTTGCCGCCACCGGAAACCTCAGAGCGGCCCTTAGCGGACTGGGTGCCCTGACGCCAAGAGGCCATCTGGCACTTGACGATGTGGTGCATAACGTGGATGTTCGGCTCGATGCCGTACACCTCAGCGGCGAGCTCGGCCTCGGCGACCTTCTTGCCCTCGCTGTTCTTTACTTCAAACTTTGCCATTTAAGTGTTCTCCTTGGTATGACGCTGGGCTAAATGGGCTGGGCCCTTAGGCCATACGGATGGCGACGAGACCATTCTTGGCACCCGGGACAGCGCCCTTGACCAAGATGAGGTTCTGCTCGGCATCGATGCGGACAACGGAAAGGTTCTTGACGGTAACGCGCTCGTTACCCATGTGACCGGCCATCTTGACGCCCTTGAGGACGCGCGCAGGATAGGCGCACTGACCGATAGAACCGGGGTGACGCTGGAAGTGAGAACCATGCGTCATAGGACCGCGGCGCTGACCCCAGCGCTTGATGCGACCCTGGAAGCCCTTACCCTTGGAGGTACCGATGACGTCGACCTTCTCGACATCAGCGAAATCAGCGACGGTGACGACCTCGCCGACCTTGTGCTCCTCGCCGTTCTCGACGCGGACCTCACGAAGGAAACGGACAGGCTCGACGCCAGCCTTGGCGAAGTGACCAGCCATGGGCTTGTTCACGTTCTTGGCCTTGATGTCGCCGAAACCGATCTGGACGGCGTCATAGCCGTCGGTTGCCTGAGTTTTAACCTGCGAGACAGCGCAGGGGCCAGCCTGGATGACCGTGACGGGAACGACGTTGTCGTCCTCGTCCCAAACCTGGGTCATGCCAATCTTGCGGCCGAGAATCATGCTGATCAAGATATGATCCCAACTCTCGCGTGGTCTTGGGACAATGCGTACACCACCGAGCGTACGCCCCTAGAGGACCACTACTTACACGACGTGCTCCCCAGCCTTGTATTTCGCCTGGACTACCTGACAACCCTATTAAGCAGGCATTTTGTCCAGCCAGAATACTCCCCTGGTTACACACAGCTGATTAGTATACACGGCTGCGGGCGTATCCATCGAGATTCATATTTCACTCACATTGTTTACGCAGGTAAAGTGCGTGGAGTCGCCTGGGCTTGGCAGAGGGGCGGCGAAATATATTAAGTTTGCTGCTCTACAGTCCTGCGCAAGACGGAAAGCACATTAAGTGCTTTCCTTTGCGTGCGGAACTCGCGACAAACTTAATATATTTCGCCGTCCCTCTGCCAAGCTCGGGAGACGACACGTTGATGTCTGCTTAACTCTGCTCGCTCAGCTAATTACTTTGTTGGGGATCCACAATTTGCTGGAGGGTGAACTTGCATTGATGAGACTCGCCTTCTGCTTGTGGATTTGCCTCATCGAAATTAAAGATCATGATGGCGCAGTTGGGGAGTTTTGTTGGGAGCTCGAAGCCCTCTGGGGCTGCAGCCTTGATGAATTGGCGGCTGGCGCTGCCGTGGCTTACTGCTAGGAGGGTTTCGGTGTCCTTAGCACTCATGAGATTGGTGAGAGTGTCTACCATGCGCTCTTGCAGCGCGCGGCTTCCTTCTCCTCCGAAGGGGACCAGGTCCTCGCCCGGGTCCCAGACGTCGGTGGGCAGGACGTCGTGAGGGCCTTCCTCGAAGGTTCCGTAGCAGCGCTCGATGATGCCTTTGCAGGGCTCGACAGCAGCGTCCGGGCCGAGGAGCTCGCATGCGACGAGACTTGCCGTGTCCATGGCTCGGCCTAAGGGTGATGAGACCACTTTGTCGGGGGCGACGCCGTGGGCTTTGAGCCATGCGGCTGCCGCCCGTGCCTGCTGACGACCCAAATCGGTGAGCGGAGAATCGCAGCGACCCTGGACGAGCTTTTTGACGTTGAACTCAGTTTGACCGTGGCGGAGTAGATATAGACGCTTCATGCTCTCCCCTTCTGTATAACTAGCTTTACCGGCGCAGCCCTACTCGTGGGTATGGCCTACGTAGTCTTCGTCGATCGTGATCTTGGCAATCGACTTGGGGTATTCCGATTCGACTCGTTGTGCCAGCGCGTGCTTTACGTCTTCGGCACTCATCTGCAGATCTGAGGGACGCACGCAGTCGAAAATCACATTGGTGTGCGTAGGACCCGGCACACAGCGCAGGTCATGAATCGAGAGGCGACTATCGATCTCCTGAGCCATTGCGTTAATGCGCAAACGCATGCTCGCCACCTTGGGATCGTCGGTCACGATGGGGTCGTAATGGAGCGTGACAATCATGCCGTCTTCGTTCCTAAACGACTGCTCGATGTTATCGAGCGTGTCGTGACTTTCCAGCGGGCTGGCCTCGGCTGCCATCTCGGCGTGAGCGCTTGCGAACTTCCTGCCCGGGCCGTAGTCGTGAACCATCAGATCGTGAACGCCCAAAACGCCGGGATAGCTCATGATCTTGTCTCGAATGTGCTTGACCAGCTTAGGATCGGGCGTCTGGCCCAAAAGCGGGCTCACCGTATCTTGGATAAGCTCAAAGCCGCTCCAGCCAATATAGGCGCCAACGGCAAGGCCGACCCAAGCGTCAAGGTTGATGCCCGTCACCTGCGAAACAATTGCGCACGCCAGCACGGCGCCCGTGGCAAGGACATCGTTCTTTGAATCTAGCGCGGTCGCATGCAGCGTCTCGGACTCAATGCGATCGCCGAGCTTTTGGTTGAGGGCCGCCATCCAGAGCTTTACGGCCATCGAAAGCACGAGAACTGCCACCAAGGCAAGCGAGAACTCGACAGGTTCGGGGTGGATGACGCGCTCAACCGAGGACTTCACCAGCTCAACGCCAATCAGCAGCACGAGTGCCGCCACGACCAATCCCGAGAGATACTCGTAGCGACCGTGGCCGTAAGGATGCTCGGGATCGGCCGGTTTGCTCGCCAGCTTAAAGCCCAGCACGCTCACGATATTCGAGCTGGCATCGGACAGGTTGTTCATGGCATCCGCCACGATCGAAACCGATCCCGAAACCACACCGATTGCGCCCTTCGCAGCACAAAGCGCAACATTGGCGACAATACACACCATGCCCGCTAACGTGCCCACGCGCGCACGGTCGCCCTGCGCACGCTTAACAATCCACTCGACCATCTACATCCGCCCCCACGGTACTACCTATATATCTATTGCTCAAACGGATTGTAGTGTAGCCACTTTGTCCTCAAGATACAAAAAGGCCGCAGCCCACACGGGCCACGGCCTTGGAATGTGACAAAGGAATCGTCCTTTTGTCGCACAGGTTTATGCGCTTACTTCAGCAGCACTCGCCACTGTTTCGGACGAATCGGCTCCGTCCCCCGTCGCCTGCCCCTTCGCCGGCACCACGCCAAAGCAGTAGCTCAGCGCCGCAGACACCGCAAATGCCACACCGCCGGCAAAGCAGCACCACAGCAGGTTCGAAAAACCACCTGTGGCAAAGCCAATGACCATGAGGACATTCGTCATGCCGATGGTATAGGCCGTAACGTGGCCCACGGCCGCAACAAGGCCTCCGACGGCACCGCCAATGGCCATGCACGTCAGGCACCTGCCATATTTAAAGCCGCAACCGTACAGCGCCGGCTCGCTTACGCCGCCAAGAACACCCGAGATTGAATAGCCCAGCATGAGCGCCTTCTCGTCCTTATCCGCAACGCGGAACGATGCGCCAAAGGGCATGCCCCAAACGGCAAACGTTGCCATCGTCGCGGCGATCAGGATGCACGAATCCGTTCCCACACTCATAAACTGCGCGTAGGCGAGCGATAGGACGACGTTGCTGACGCCCGCGATCTTAAGGAACTCCCAGCCCGCGGCAAGCCCCATGAGCGTGAGCAACGACACGATGCCACCGGAATTGCCAAGCATAAACATAAGCTGGCCCAACAGCATGCCCAGATAGCTGCCCGCCGGTGCCGTAACACACAGCGAAACCGGAACCATGACAAGCATTGTCGCAAACGGAACGAACGAAAACGCCACGGCCTTAGGGATAACGCGCTTAAAGAAACACTCCACTCGCCATAGCACGGGCACCGAGATGAGAACCGGAATAACAGTCGTCGTGTAATCGTTGACCGGCGCAGGAAGCAGACCATACACGGAAGTCATCGATGCCCCCGTCGTCGATGCGGCATCGACAAGCTTGAGTAAATCGGGTGCAATCAATACGCCGCCCAGCATCATGCCCAGCTGCTCCGAGCAACCGAGCTGGCGGGCGGCCGCCCAACCAAGATAAATGGGCAAAAAGTAGTAGCCGGCGTTATAGAGCCAACTGTAGAACAGGCGATAGATATCGGAATCGGCAGACCACAGGCCCAGCATGCCTTCGCCCATAATGACAGCGACGGTGCGGAACAACGCCGCGCAGACAATAAACGGCAGCGCCGACATCATGCTTTTGGACAGATAGTCCACCACGGCCATGGCGTTTGATGAAACCGACGTTGTAAACGAGGTGTTAGAAACTTGTGACACAGGAACCCTTTCCCAATGTGACATGCGGACTGTCCCTTTGTCACATCGTGCGATACTGACCGATTGCGCGGTACTTTTCGTAGCGGAGGTTTGTGAGGGTCGCGTCGTCGAGCCGCCCAAGCGTATCGAAGGCATCAAATGCCGAGGACATGACGGCACCGGCAATCTCCTCATGCGACAGGCCCCTATCATCAACAATGCCGTCGATGATGCCGAGCGCCAACAGATCGGGGGCCGTGAGCTTAAGCGCCTCGGCGGCCTCATTCGCGCGCTCGGTATCCTTCCACAGAATCGACGCACAGGCCTCGGGGCTCACGACCGAATAGGCCGAGCTCGAGAGCATCAGGATGCGGTCGGCCACGGACAGCGCCCGCGCGCCACCAGAGCCGCCCTCGCCTGTCACCACCGAGACAATCGGCGTCTTAAGGCCGCTCATCTCCATGAGATTCTGGGCAATCGCCTCGCCCTGGCCGCGCTCCTCGGCACCGATGCCGCAAAAGGCGCCCGAAGTATCGACCAGGCATAGGACCGGTCGCCCAAATTTCTCGGCTTGGCGCATCAGGCGACGTGCCTTGCGGTAGCCCTCGGGATGCGCCATACCAAAGTTGCGGCGCATACGCTCTTTGGTCGTGGTGCCGCGCTCAATGGCGATGACCGTTACGGGGCGTCCGTCTTTCCAGCCAATGCCAGCCA
>USTC01000053.1 GCA_900557505.1 uncultured Collinsella sp. | reverse complement strand
TACCTTATTACCAAGGATGTCCAAGCGATTCCCGTGTGGGGCATATGATATACGTTGCAACGAGCGGGGCCCGGAGCGCGATGTTGCTGCGCTCCGGGCCCCGCTGCTTTGTAAAACCATGACGGTTTGGCCACCGTTGTTTTAGTCAAACAGACTCGGCATGTCGTTCTCTTTCATGAGGGCACCGGCGGAGGGCAGGCTCTGCGCGGTGAACTTCTCGGCCGAGACGCCGGCGCCAAGAATCTCCTCGGTCGTTCCCACGGTGGTAACCGAGCGGCCCTTCTTGGCCGTGAAAGCCTGGACGCCCTGCGTGTTGGTAGTCGTCTTGGTCTTGAGCAGAGACGTGTTGAAGTTCATCAGACGATAGTCTCTCGAGACCAGCGCTAGGTCGCGATCTTCCCTGAGCACCTGGGCATACAGCAGCTTGCTGCCACCGTAGATGGCGTTCTTGAGGCGCTTGCGGTTGGTCTTGGTGACGTATCCGGAAAGCGCGACGCGCACCACGCGGCCGTTTTCAAAGACAAACAGCACGTCGGCCTTGTAGTCCTCGGGGTCGATGACCCAGATGACGCTCTCGTCGGGTTCCATCTCAAGATCGGTCGGCAGGTACGAGCCCAACTGGGCCGACTTGGTGTCCTCAAACGCCGCGACTTTGCACTTGTACACCTGGCTCTTGTTGGTAAACACGAGCAGCTCGTGCGTATTGGAGGACGGGAACTCGATAAAGGGCTTGTCGCCGTCCTTGTACTTGAGTGTCGCAGCCTTCTTGAGCACGCGGTCCGTCATCTTTTTAAGGTAGCCATCGCGCGAGAGCATGATGGTGACCGGGTACTCCTCGACCTCGGGTTCCAAGCTCACCTCGATAACCTCATGGGGCTCAATCCTGCCCGTGCGGCGCGGCATCACATACTTTTTGTTGACGGCGGCCAGCTCGTCGCTGATGACCTTCTTGATGTTGTCTTCGCTCGAGAGGATCTCCTCAAGTTCGGCAATCTCACCCTCGAGTTTGGCAATGTCCTTGGTGCGGTTGAGGATGTACTCCTCGTTGATATTGCGGAGCTTGAGCTCGGCAACAAACTCTGCCTGGGTCTCGTCGATGTCGAAACCCTTCATAAGGTTGGGCACGACCTCGGCCTCGAGCTTGGTGCCACGGATGATGGCGATGGCCTTGTCGATGTCGAGCAGGATTGCCTCAAGGCCGTGCAGCAGGTGCAGGCGCTCGGACTTTTTGCCCAGGTCAAAGTTAATGCGGCGACGCGTGGACTCAATACGCCACTTGACCCACTCGTGCAAGATCTGGCGCACGCCCATAACGCGGGGGTAGCCGTCGACCAGTACGTTAAAGTTGCACGAGAACGAATCCTGCAGCGTGGTCGAGCGATAGAGCTTGGCCATGAGCTTGTCGGGATCGACACCGCGTTTAAGGTCGATGGCGATGCGCAGGCCCGAAAGGTCGGTCTCGTCGCGGATGTCAGCGATCTCCTTGACCTTGCCCTCCTTGGAGAGCTTGACGATGCGCTCGATAATGACATCGGTTTTGGTGGTGTAGGGGATTTCGTAGACCTCGATGATGCGCTCTTCGGGAATCCAACGCCAGCGGGAGCGAATCTGGAAGCTGCCCAGGCCGGTCTCGACGATCTTCTCCATCTCCTCGCGGCGGTAGATGATCTCGCCGCCGGTCGAGAAGTCGGGCATGGGCATGTACTCGAGCAGGTCGCATTCGGGATCCTGCAGGTAGTGCATCGTGGCGGTGCAGACCTCATTGAGGTTGAAACCGCAGATGTCGGACGCCATGGCGACGCCGATGCCCTTGTTTGCCGAGACGAGGATGTTGGGGAACGTGGTGGGCAGCAGGCGCGGCTCCTTCATGGCGCCGTCGTAGCTATCAACGAAGTCGACTGGGTCCTTGTCGATGTCCTTGAAGATCTCGGCACTGATGGGGGAGAGCTTGGCCTCGGTATAACGCGAGGCGGCGTAGCTCAGGTCGCCCGAATAGTACTTGCCAAAGTTGCCCTTCGACTCCACGAAAGGGGCGAGCAGTGCCTCGTTACCGGTGGCCAAACGCACCATCGTCTCGTAAATAGCGGCGTCGCCGTGCGGGTTGAGCTTCATGGTTTGGCCCACGATGTTGGCGCTCTTCTGGCGCTCTCCCTTGAGCAGACCCATCTTGTACATGGTGTAGAGCAGCTTGCGGTGCGAGGGCTTAAATCCGTCGATCTCGGGGAACGCACGCGAGACGTTAACGCTCATGGCGTAGGGCATGTAGTTGACCTCGAGCGTCTGCGTAATCGGCTGGTCGGTGACCTCGGAGTGCAGGCCAATAACGTTCTCGGCGTTGGCCTGCTTTTTCTTTGGCTGGTTCTTCGTCTTCTTCTTTGCCACGATATCCTCTTGAACTTCTTGTGGGCCGTCGTTATCGATGTGCTGTTACTGCAGGTCCAGCTGGTCCAGGTATTCCTTGCCGTGCTCAGAGATATGGCGCTTGCGGCCTGTCTCGTCGTTGCCCAGCAACAGGTTGAACATGGTTTCCATCTTGGTGACGTCCTCGGGCTCAACCTTGATCAGGCGACGCGTCTCGGGGTTCATGGTGGTGAGCCACATCATGTCCGGATCGTTCTCACCAAGACCCTTCGAGCGGTTGATGGAGCACTTCTGGTCGCCGATTTCCTTGAGGATGCCGTTCTTCTCGAGCTCGGTGTAGGCAAAGTAGGTCTTCTCTTTGCAGTTGATCTCGTAGAGCGGCGACTCGGCGATGTACACGTAGCCCTCGTCGATGAGCGTGGGCACCAGGCGATAGAGCATGGTGAGTACGAGCGTGCGGATGTGATAACCGTCGACGTCGGCGTCCGTGCAGATGATGACCTTGTTCCAGTTGAGGTTGTCCAGGTCGAAGGCGCCAAGGTTCTTGATGCGCTTGTCCTTGATCTCAACGCCGCAGCCCAGCACGCGCATAAGGTCCATGATGATGTCGGACTTAAAGATGCGCGGATAGTCCTCCTTCAGGCAGTTGAGGATCTTGCCGCGGACGGGCATGACGCCTTGGAACTCGGCATCGCGCGAGGTGCGAATGGCGCCTGCTGCCGAGTCGCCCTCTACGATGTAGATCTCGCGACGGTCCTTATCTTTGGAGCGGCAGTCGATGAACTTCTGCACGCGATTGGCCATGTCGGTCTTTTGCTGCAGGTTGGTCTTGATGCTCTGGCGGGTCTTCTCGGCATTCTCGCGCGAGCGTTTGTTGATGAGCACCTGCTCCAGAATCTTGTTGGCAGCATCTTTGTTCTCGATCAGGTAGGTGGAGAGGCGCTCCTTAAAGAACGTCGTCATGGCCTGCTGGATAAAGCGGTTGTTGATGGCCTTCTTGGTCTGGTTTTCGTAGGACGTCTGGGTGGAGAAGCAGTTGGTCACCAGCACCAGGCAGTCCTGGACGTCCTGCCATTTGATGCCGCTCTCGTTTTTGTTGTACTTGCCCTGTTGCTTAATGTAGGCATCAATGGCGCTGGTCAGAGCGCTGCGGGCGGCTTTCTCAGGCGAGCCACCGTTCTCGAGCCACGATGAGTTGTGGTAGTACTCCTGCATCATGAAAGTGCGCGAGAAGCACATGCACGCGGTGATTTTTACGTTGTAGTCGGGCAGGTCCTCGCGATCGCGACCGCGGCGGTCGGCCTCGATAAAGAAGGGCTCGGTGAGGTAGTCGGCACCGACCTTCTCGAGCACGTAGTCCTCGATGCCCTTGGGATAACAAAAATCCTCTTCGGAAAACTCGCCATCGTCGCCCTCGATGCGCAGACGGAAGGTCACGTTGGCGTTGACCACGGCCTGGCGGCGCATGGTCTCGCGATACCAGTCGTGGGGAATGCTAATCGAGGTAAAGACCTCAAGGTCGGGGCGCCACTTGATGGTGGTACCAGTGCGATCCTCGTCGCTGGGCTCAATCTCGAGCGCCTTCTTTTTGGCGCCGACGACCTTGCCCTTCTTAAAGTGCAGGGAGTACTTGTTGCCGTCGCGCCAAACCGTGACGTCCATGTACTCGGAAGCATACTGGGTCGCGCAGGAGCCCAGGCCGTTGGTGCCGAGCGAGAAGTCGTAGTCGCCACCCTGGTTGTTATTGTACTTGCCTCCGGCGTAGAGCTCGCAAAAGACGAGCTCCCAGTTAAAGCGCTTCTCGGAGGGGTTCCAGTCGAGCGGGCAGCCGCGGCCATTATCCTCTACTTGGATAGAGCCATCGCGAAAGGCGGTGAGGGTGATGAGCTTGCCGTAGCCCTGGCGCGCCTCGTCAACGGCGTTGGACAGGATCTCGAAGGCGGCATGCGCGCAGCCATCGAGTCCGTCCGAGCCAAAGATAACGGCGGGGCGCAGGCGTACACGCTCCTCGTCCTTGAGCTGACGAATACTGTCATTACCATAGTTTGCGGTGTTTTTTGCCATGCTCGCTCTCTCGATGCTCCTTTGCTGCGTTTAAGTCATATAGATAGTCAAGTTAGCATAGCCCAGCCCACAGACGATTCCACCCAACACGAAATCCATCGAACAATCGTTCGGAGTTATAGCTAAAGTATTGAGTTGCGGCGCGGCATTGTTAAACAATTTTGGATTCAGACGAATTTTGTTTAATAGGAACTTAGATCTATTTAACAAAATCGAATGATGCTGTTTAAACGAGCGTGGCACATCGACTGACAATCGGTCGCGCTTACTCGGGCAAAACCGAGTCGGCTCTGTCCGAGTAAGTTTGAAGGCGGTTGAAGACGCCCTATCTTGTTTGCGGCTGTTGGCTCAAATCGAACATTGGGACAGGCGTCTCATTTTATGGGCCGAGGGCGTGCGTATACGAGTCTTTTTGGTCCATAGGGGATGCTGGGCGGTTGCTAGTTGGGCCACGGGTCACTTCGCCGGCGCTGCTTTTCGCCATACGCTCATAGTGGAGGCCGATGCCACGGAGTCGACTTGCGATTCGGGCAACGGATGAGCTGCAAGCCGAAAGGAGCGGTGAGGATGATGAAGCCCATGACGAAGAAGCTGCTGTTAGGAATTCCCACCGTGACGCTTTCGGCCGTGCTGGCTTGCACCCTTGCCGGTTGCGGCGGAAATGCGCCGAGTGGCTCGGCTGGCAGCTCAGGCGGCGGCAGTGCTCCCGTAGGGAAGAAGGCCTATGATTCGCAGACGGTCGAGGTGGCTGACATTACCTATGAGTCGGTGGCTCACGGTACGTTCTATCGCGGCGACGCCAAGCTGCAGGACGGCTTTTACCTGCACGTCAAGATCACCAACAACAATGCAAAGAACAGGACGTTTAGCTCCTTTAACGTGCATGCTGCCCAGGGCGATCTTGAGGCAGGCGACCCGTTGTTTACTTCCGGCAAGGCGGCCGTGCTCGATTACGTTGCAAGCGAGGCTCCCGATGATCTGCACAAGGGAATTGACCTTTCCGAGAGGCCAGATATCGGCCCGGGCGAGACCGTTGAGTACGTGTATTTCTGGGCGCCCAAGACGGCGTACTACGGGCCCATCACTGTCGAGTTCGTAGACGCTTACGCCCCCGCCAAGAATCATGAGGCCATGCACTTTGACACCACGGGATGCGAGACCAAGGAGTTCAAGGCGGCGGGCGGCGTGGCCGATTCTGGTGACGCGGCCAATATGACCGGCATCGATTGCGCTTCGTACAGTATCGAGGCCGCCGATGGGTACACGCTGGATTCGTCCAACGAAGAGCGCGAAAAGGCAGACTTCTTCCACGACGAGACTGGAGGACGCTTGCACATCAGCATCTTCCCGCGCTCGCCGGAGGAAGAGGTTGCAAGCCTAGAGCAGGTCTACGAAGGCAAGGAGACAACAACCGACCAGGTCGAGTACAACGGTGTAACGTGGCTGCGCTTTACTGGTCCCGACAACGGTCATACGCTGTTTGCGACGGCTCCCGCAACGGGTGAAACCGTCCGCGTGTCGATTGGCTGGAAGATCGATTGGGACGCCGCCGTGCCCATGATGGAGGCGCTAAAGCTCAAGTAGCGCTGTGATTCCCATGTCAGGCGACTCAGGGCTGGCTCCGAGTTATCGGGGCCAGCCCTTTTTGGTGCTCGATGAGCAGGGCCAGTGCCTCGCGCGGTTTCGGGTACAGCGGGGTGCCGTGCGCGCAATGACGAACATGGTTTCCATAATGACAGATATAGTTGACATCTTCTGATGGATGCAATATATTTCTGTCATGTTGCAACGGATATCTGTCCATTACTACGAAAGGAACTCCATGCCGGGCAAAAAGAACCTACGCATGAAGGCGGCGCGCGCGGCGGTTGGCCTTTCGCAAGCTGACTTGGCCGAGGCCGTGGGCGTTACGCGCCAGACCATCGGCCTGATCGAGGCGGGCGGCTACAACCCCACGCTCAATTTGTGCGTGGCAATCTGCAAAGCGCTACGCGTTACGTTGAACGACTTGTTTTGGGAAGACGAAAACGACGTCGACCCTGACGCTCTTTAGGAGTTCGCTATGAAATTTGAAGATTTAAAACTCGTGCAAAAGTGGCGTGAATATGCCGGCCCAAAGGATGAGCGCCTGGAAGCTGAGAGCGCGAAGATCTACAAGATTGGTTTCGTGCTGCTTTCGTTTGGCATGTTGATGATCTTTTTCTACCAGTTTATAGCTCGACAGGTTGCGTGGGTTCACAGCGACGCCAGTGAAATGCCGCATGGCTTTGCAACGCCGTTCGAGGCAGCCATGTATTTGTGGCTCGTTCTCGTGATGTTGATTTGCGCAGGACTGCAAACGCGGAAGGGCTATGTCGATACCAATCGTTTTGGGCAAACCGAGCATCTTCCTGTTGGATATTTCCTGCTTCTCAGCGGTCTTAGCGGCGCCGCGTTCGCGCTTGTTATTGCCGCAATGCGCTGTATCGCTGAGGCGCAGATCGTACCGCTCGAAAGCGTCTTTTGGTTGGCGAACCTGGCCACGGGCGTGTTCTGCGGTGCGACGATTTTCGCGGCCA
>USTC01000052.1 GCA_900557505.1 uncultured Collinsella sp. | reverse complement strand
TGTGAAGGCGAGCCGCTTTAGCTGGGACGCCGTCTACACCAACACCAACCGCGGCGGCGCGTATCGCGGCTACGGTGCCACCCAGGGCCAGTTTGCCGTGGAGAGCGCCGTCAACGAGCTCGCCGACATGCTTCACATGGACCCCGCCGACCTGCGCCTCAAGAATATGGTGCACGAGGGCGAGGTCATGCCGCAGTACTACAACGAGAAGCTCAACGCCTGCGCGCTCGACCGCTGCCTGCTGCGCGCGATGGACATGATCGGTTGGCGCGACAAGCCGCTAGCCGTCGACCTGGGCGACCGTGTGCGTGCTCTGGGCTGTGCGCTCACCATGCAGGGCTCGGGCATCTCCAACGTGGACATCGCCGGCATTGACATGCGCCTGGAAGAGGACGGCTTCATTACCATCGGCACCGGCGCTACCGATAACGGCATGGGCGTCGACACGATCCTGGCACAGATTGCCGCTGAGGAGCTGGGCGTGGAGAGCTCACTGATCGTGGTGCGCGGCGTGGACACCGATGTGTCGCCGTTCGACGCCGGCTCGTACGCGAGCTCCGGTACCTACGTGACGGGCCTTGCCGCCAAGAACGCCGCGACCGAGCTGCGCGAGAAGATTTGCGCAAAGGCTGCCCAGATGTGGGACGTTGACGCCGCCGATGTGGTCTTCGATGGCCAGTACGTGCGCCTGTCCGACGAGCGTGCCGCGCGCGAGCAGAGCCGCTATCTCACGCTGCGCGACTTTGCCAACCTGTGTGTCAAGAACATCGCGGGCGGCGACGCGCTCACCTCGCATGCTTCTGCCTGCTTGCCCGTTTCGCCTCCGCCGTTTATGGCCGGCATTGCCGAGGTTGAGGTCGACAAGGCCACCGGTAAGGTGACCGTGGTGGATTACGCCGCGGCCGTCGATTGCGGCACCGTGATCAACGAGGCGCTCGCGCGCGTCCAGGCCGAGGGCGGCATTGCCCAAGGTATCGGCCACGCGCTCTACGAGATTGTCGAGCACGATGACCGCGGCCGCCTGCGCACCGGCAACTTTATGAGCTACAAGCTGCCCACGCGTCTGGATATCGGCAGCATTCGCGTAGCCTTTGAGCCGAGCTACGAGCCGACGGGCCCGTTTGGCGCCAAGTCGATCGGCGAGGTCGTCATCAACACGCCGCTCGCCGCCGTGGCCTCGGCCGTGGCGCACGCCACCGGCCACCAGGTCCGCTCACTGCCGATCACGCCCGAGAAGGCCCTGCTGGGGGAGTAGCGGGTCAGCGAACAAGTCGTAATTGGCGGGGCGAGGCAACTCGCCCCGCCTTCTGCACTCGTGGTGAGGTCGTGAGCCTGTAAAACGTGTGCGTGCGCTTGTCGTTCGTATCTGCTATCATTCCTAGTCTGTGCGCTCATGCGGGCGTGGCGGAATTGGTAGACGCGCCAGATTTAGGTTCTGGTGGGATTCCCGTGAAGGTTCGAGTCCTTTCGCCCGCACCAACGCACCAGCGTCGGCCTCGGCCGTCGCGACACTTTGTTGCATAAAGGTACCAGCACCTCAGATAAGCTGGGCAGTATGAGGAGGAACGTGTTGAACATCACCGCTTCTGACGTCAAGGACGCCAAGCTCACCGCTACGGTCACTATCCCGGCCGCCGACGTCGACGCCGCGATCAAGAAGGCCTACAAGGACACCGCCAAGAAGTACCGCTTCCCGGGCTTCCGCGCCGGCAAGGCCCCCCGTCCGGTCATCGACTCTGCTCTTGGCGCCGAGGCTACCCTCGCTCAGGCCACCAACGACCTGATCGCCGCCAACGAGCCCGTCGTCCTCAACGAGCTGGACATCGTCCCCACCAAGAACGGTGACTACAAGGAGCTCGACCTCGCCAAGGATCACGAGGACTACACCTACACCGTCGAGTTCTCCCTGCGTCCTGCCGCCGAGCTCTCCTCCTTCGACGCCGTCGAGATCGAGATGCCTCCCGCGGAGGTCACCGAGTCCGAGATCAACAACCAGGTCGATATGCTCCTCAACTACCGTGCCACCTTCGAGGACGTCGAGGGTCGCGCCGTCGAGGCCGAGGACTACGTTACCGTCGACCTCAAGGCCGTCGAGAACGCCGACAACTTCGCTGCCGAGGGCCGCATGCTCATCGCCGGTAGCGACAGCAACCCCAAGGAGTTCAACGAGGCCCTGATCGGTGCCAACGTTGACGACGTCAAGACCGTCACCTGGACCGACGAGGTCGAGGAGGGCGAGGAGGCCGAGACCCACACCGTCGAGGTCACCGTCAAGGGCATCAAGGTCCGCAACACCCCCGAGCTCACCGACGAGCTCGTCAAGTCCGACTTTGGCTTCGACAGCATCGACGCCATGCGCGACGCCATCAAGATCGAGATCGAGCAGGACAAGGCCTCCCGCCTGCCCGCCGAGAAGGAGAACCGTTGCGTCTCCGCTCTCGCCGAGCGTCTGCAGCTCGACGAGATGGATGCCGACTACGAGCAGTCCGTCTTTGAGGAGCTCGGCCAGAACTTCCTGTCCAACCTCGCTGCCCGCGGCATGACCCTGGACACCTGGCTGCCCGCTTCCGGCCTGACCATGGAGCAGTTCATCGCCGACCTGCACAAGCAGGCCAACGATGTTGCCCGTGAGTCCCTGGCTCTCGACGCCCTCGCCCGCGAGCTCAAGATTGAGGTCACCGAGGACGACATCAACGCCGAGTTCGAGAAGGCCGGTGTCAAGGACGTCGAGGCTTCCAAGGCCGAGTTCATCGCCGATGGCCGCATGCCTGCCGTCCGCGAGTCCATCCGTCGCTCCAAGGCCGTCGACCACCTGGTCGAGAACGCCAAGGTGACCGAGGTCGACGAGACCGCCAAGGACGCCGAGTAATTCTCGCCACCTTTACCGCGAGCGCATGTGTGCGCCCGTGATGGGGTAAAGTTATACACCGGTTATCCGGTTGTTTCGTACGGTGCCAGCCAATGCATAGCATGCGGGCACCGTACGTTTGTCTAGAACCATTATTGGTCCGTAAGAGAAATGGAGATGCGTATGATCGCTAAGTTCGATTCCGCCCTCGTGCCATACGTTATCGAGCAGACACCGCGCGGCGAGCGCAGCTACGATATCTATTCGCGCCTGCTCAACGACCGCATCATCTTCTTGGGCGAGGAGATCAACTCCGTCAGCGCCAACCTAGTCGTTGCCCAGCTGCTGCATCTTGAGAGCCAGGATGCCGAGAAGGATATCTCGCTCTACATCAATTCGCCCGGCGGCGAGGTCTACTCCGGCCTGGCGATTCTGGACACCATGAACTTCATTAAGCCGCAGGTCTCCACCATTTGCGTCGGTATGGCCGCGTCCATGGCCGCCGTGCTGCTTTCGGCCGGCGCCAAGGGCAAGCGCTTCTGCCTGCCGCACTCCAAGGTCATGATTCACCAGCCCAGCGGCGGTGCCCAGGGCCAGCAGACCGAGATCGAGATCGTGGCCGAGGAGATCAAGAAGACCCGTCGCGAGCTCAACCAGATTCTGTCCGACGCATCGGGCCAGCCCATCGAGAAGGTCCAGGCCGATACCGAGCGCGACAACTACCTGACCGCTGCCGAGGCCCTCGACTACGGCCTGATCGACCGTATCGTCACCTCGCGCGATCTTGCCGCGAAGGACGCCTAGGATGGCCGGTAACATGCAGGACAACTTTGACGAGAACGGCAACCCCATCCGCTGCTCCTTCTGCGGAAAAGAGCAGGGCCAGGTCCGTCGTCTCGTTAAGGGTCCGACCAACATCTTTATCTGCGATGAGTGCGTCGCTGCCTGCTCCGAGATCCTTGAGGAGTCGCTGGCTTCGGACTTTATGGACGCCGCCCGCAACGGCAATCTCCCGGGTTTCCTCAACGACCACGGCCAGGCTGCGTCTCAGCCCGCCGTTGACCCCGAGACCGAGGGCTTTGAGCTTGAGGACGACCGTCAGGTCATCACGCACGTGCCGACGCCGCACGAGATCTATGACGAGCTTTCGGCCTATGTTATGGGCCAGGAGGACGCCAAGCGTGCCATGTCGGTTGCCGTGTACAACCACTATCGCCGCGTGATCGAGGGCGGTGCCGCGGTGTCCGCCCTTGACGAGGCATCGGGCGTGGGCGCCCAGTTTGACGATGACATGGACGAGGTGGAGCTCGCCAAGTCCAACATCCTGTTGCTCGGTCCCACCGGTACCGGTAAGACGCTGCTGGCCCAGACGCTCGCTCGCATCCTCGAGGTGCCGTTTGCCATCGCCGACGCCACCGCGCTCACCGAGGCTGGCTACGTTGGCGAGGACGTGGAGAACATCCTGCTCAAGCTTATCAACGCTGCCGATGGCGACATCGAGCGCGCGCAGGTGGGCATCATCTATGTGGACGAGATCGACAAGATCGCCCGCAAGGCAGAGAACCTCTCCATCACCCGTGATGTTTCGGGCGAGGGCGTTCAGCAGGCACTGCTTAAGATTCTTGAGGGCACGGTGGCCAGCGTTCCGCCCACCGGCGGCCGCAAGCATCCCCAGCAGGAGCTGCTGCAGATCGACACGACGAACATCCTGTTCATCTGCGGCGGTGCCTTTGTGGGTCTGGATAAGATCATCGCCGATCGCGTGGGCAACAAGGGCGTGGGCTTTAACTCCGAGATCGCCGGCCCCACCTCGGTCGACGAGAACGACCTGCTGCGTCAAGTGCTCCCGCAGGACCTCAACGCCTTTGGCATGATCCCCGAGTTTGTGGGACGTACGCCCGTCGTCACCCAGACGCAGGCGCTCGACGAGGACGACCTGGTGTCGATCCTGACCGAGCCCAAGAACGCCGTGGTGCGTCAGTACCGCAAGATGTTCCAGCTCGAGGACGTCGAGCTTGAGTTTGAGGATGCCGCCCTGCACGAGATCGCCCGCATGGCGCTTGCCCGCAAGACCGGCGCCCGCGGCCTGCGTGCCATCTGCGAGGACGTGCTGCAGCAGACGATGTTCGACCTTCCCAGCGAGGAGGGCGTTGCCAAGGTCGTCGTAACCGAAGCCGCCGTCAAGGGCGAAGAACAGCCCCAGCGCATCTATAGCTAGACCTGCCTAAAACGTGTTTGCAAATAGCCTCCGGCCACTCGCGGTCGGAGGCTATTTTATATATGCGCAATAACCCCAACTACCTGTGTTATTCTGTGTGTGTGTTTAAGCCACAGCGAAGTCATATCAGACTGAAGTAATCGATACCTAAGGGGAGGAATGCAGACCCTGGCGGGCCTACATTCCTCCCCGATGGGCAAGGGAGAGATATATGGAAGAAATGCCCAAGAACTACGATCCGTCGACTAACGAGCCGGCGATCCTGCAGAAGTGGCTCGACGGCGGTTACTACAAGCGCCGCGAGGGCGTGGGCGATTGCACCGTCACCATTCCGCCTCCCAACGTGACCGGCAAGCTCCACATGGGTCACGCCACCGACGACTCCATCCAGGATGCCATCGTCCGTATGGCCCGCATGCGCGGCAAGTCCACGCGCTGGGTGCTGGGCACCGACCACGCCGGTATCGCCACGCAGACCAAGGTCGACAAGAAGCTCAAGAGCGAGGGTATCAGCCGCCTGGAGATCGGTCGCGACAAGTTTGTCGACGCCTGCTGGGACTGGACCCACGAGTACGGCGGCATCATCGTCGAGCAGATCAAGCGTATGGGCTGCTCCGTCGACTTCGACAACGAGCGCTTCACCATGGACGAGGACTATGCCCAGGCCGTGCGCAAGGTCTTCTGCGACTGGTACCACGACGGCCTGATCTATCGCGGCAAGCGCATCGTCAACTGGTGCCCCAACTGCACCACCGCTATCTCGGACGACGAGGCCGAGTATAAGGACGAGAAGGGCCACCTGTGGCACCTGCGCTACCCGCTGACCGAGCCGGTCAACGGCCAGGACTACATCGTCGTCGCCACCACGCGCCCCGAGACCATGCTCGGCGACACGGGCGTCGCGGTCTCCCCGAAGGATCCCGAGAAGGCCGCCTTCGTGGGCAAGACCGTCATGCTGCCGATCGTCGACCGCGAGATCCCCATCTTTGAGGATTGGCACGTCGATGCCAATTTTGGTTCCGGCTTTGTCAAGGTTACCCCGGCCCACGACCCCAACGACTACGCCATGGGTCAGGCTCACGACCTGCCGCAGATCAACATCTTCGACGAGCACGCGGTGGTCGTCGAGGGCTACGGCGAGTTCACCGGTATGACCCGCGAGGAGTGCCGCGAGGCCGTCATCAAGTGGTTTGAGGAGCACGGCCTGCTCGATCACGTCGAGGACCTCGACCACTCCGTCATGCACTGTTACCGTTGCGACGCCGCGCTTGAGCCGTGGCTGTCCGAGCAGTGGTTCGTGGCCGTCGACAAGCTCAAGGGGCCGGCGCTCGACGCCGTCAACTCCGGCAAGGTCACCTTCCACCCCGCGCGCTGGACGCAGACCTACACCACCTGGATGGAGAACCTTAAGGACTGGTGCATCAGCCGTCAGCTGTGGTGGGGCCACCGCATTCCCGTGTTCTACTGCGAGGACTGCGGCTGGGAGGACGCCCTTACCGAGGACACCGATGTGTGCCCCAAGTGCGGCGGCCATCACGTGCATCAGGACGAGAACGTGCTGGACACCTGGTTCAGCTCGCAGCTGTGGACCTTCGCCACGCAGGGCTGGCCGCAAAAGCCGGAGCTGCTCGAGGGCCATCACCCCACGACGGCACTCGTCACCGCACGCGACATCATCGCGCTGTGGGTCGCCCGCATGGTCATGAGCTCGCTGTACTTCCTGGACGAGGTGCCGTTTAAGGACGTCGTCATCTACCCGACGATTCTTGCCAAGGACGGCAGCCGCATGTCCAAGTCCAAG
The DNA here is from genome assembly GCA_900557505.1 of uncultured Collinsella sp. Taxonomy (GTDB): domain Bacteria; phylum Actinomycetota; class Coriobacteriia; order Coriobacteriales; family Coriobacteriaceae; genus Collinsella. The sequence goes on along the minus strand of USTC01000052.1, from coordinate 161 downwards.
GGCAACGGTGTTGACCCCATGGACCTCATTGGCATGTACGGCGCCGACGCCATGCGTTACAACCTGCTCACACTGTGCACCAACAACCAGGATGTTAAGTTCGACGCGAACATCGACAAGAAGACCAAGAAGCTCATCGACAGCCCGCGTACCGACCAGGC
>USTC01000051.1 GCA_900557505.1 uncultured Collinsella sp. | reverse complement strand
AGCGTGGGCTTGTAGACCACCACCGGCACACCCCTGGCCTTGACGCGCTTCATGACGCCCCGAATCGAGCTCACGCGGAAATTGTCACTGTTCGATTTCATGGATCCAGCACAACCTTTTCCTTTGGAAGCAGATCATATCCAACCGTCACCTGAGCCAAGCCGGAAAGACCCGGAGCAATCATGGTGCGGTAATGCCAGCCATGGATACGCTTCTCGAACTCTGCGCAGAACGCCGGGCGCTCCGGGCGTGGGCCGATAAGGGACATCCCTTTTGTCAAGACGAAAAAACAAGATTACCTGCAGAAATGTTCCGACTAGATAGCTGAGCTATCTGTTTTCTAGAGTTTGAATCTCCAGATTTTTGCAACTCATTCCAACCGTCATCGGCGATGAACCGGCTTCGAAAAGCTGTCTTCAAACCGAATAGCAAATCGTCTCATTGGGACAGATTCCCAATGAGACGATTCTTCGCATCGACGTCGACACATACACAAACCCAGCGATTTAGCGAAACGGCGAATCTGAGTGAATCGCGTGGCGAGTTTTTCAATAAGGCCAGAATCAACGCGGCGTTGCCCCCCCCTTCGATTGGCCCTGCTTCAATCGCATAGTCGGCGTGTGACACTTCGATGTTGCAAATGTCTGAAATTTTCGTACAATCGCAACATGAAGTATGCGAACAACATAGCAGCCATCGACGAGCTCTCGGCATCGGAGGGCGTCTTCACCACTGCCCAGGCACAGCGCCTCGGCATCAGCAGGAACGCCCTCTCCCACGCCTGCAAGGTCGGGCGCCTCGAGCGCGTCGCCCACGGCGCATATCGCCTCTCCGGTGCGCCGAGCTCGGAGACCGACGAGCTGGCCGCGATCTGGAAGCTCACGGCATCGACAGCGTTCTCATGGGAGCGGCAAGCTAAGTGGGACGGCGTGGCCGTCGGCGGCTCTACGGCTGCATGGCTCCTGGGAATCGGGGACTTCCACCTCTCCCCCTACCGCATCTACGCGCCCGAGCGCATCAACTCAAAAATCGAGTCGGCACGTTTTGGGGTGAGAAACGTCGACGAAGGCGACGTGGCCTGGATAGGCGACCTGCCTATCACCCGCGCCGAGAGAACGCTTGCCGATCTGTGCCTCGACTGCGAGGACCCGTCGCTTGTCGAAGGCGCCTTCCGCGACGCCGCGGCCCAAGGTCTCATCGACTCTGCGAAGCTTGGCAGCCTGCTCGACGAGCTCGGCGAAAGCAAACGGCGAGCGGCCCTGCTCGAGCCTCTCGCAAGAGCCCTCTCCGCATCCGACCAGAAAGGCCGATCATGAGATACAAGACGCCCGCGGCGCTCGAGATGGCCGTCAAAGAGGCGGCCAAGAAATCGCTGCTAGACACCAACCGCGCCATCGCCGGCTTCTACTTCCACCGGCTGCTGTGCCGCGTCTTCAGCGACCCGGATTCGCCCTTTGTCCTGAAGGGCGGTCAGAGCGTGCTTGCCCGAACCGTCGACGCGCGTGCCACGAGGGACATCGACCTGCTCGCGCGCGAGACCAGCGTCGAAGCCGCCGTGGCAGATCTGCGAAGGCTCGCCGGCATCGGCCTCGGCGACTTCATCAGCTTCTCCTTCGACAAAGCGGAGCCCATCAAGGCAGACGCCGAGTACCGCAACGGGATGAAGGTCTGGTTCACCCCCCCTCTCTCGGCGGCAAGTCCCTGCAAGCCGCGTCCGTCGACCTCGTGGTCGACGAGGTCGACGACGTGGCGCCCGACATGGTAAGTGCGGAAGAGCTGGCGGCGAAGCTCTATGAGCCGGCGCTGGGCACGCACTGGAAACATGGAGCTTCAACATGGAGCCCTTCGTCGCTCATCTGGGCTGCAGCAGAAGGAAACGGCACCTTGGAGCCAAACGACAACATTTCCCGTAGCACCAAGACACAAGGCCGCTGAAGCGAGCCGAGCCCATGCAAAGAGGCTTTCCCTGATCAAGCAGAGACACCACTAATCGGGCAGGAGGCCGCTATGGCCGACAAATACGAGGAGATGGCCCGGCAGATGAGGGCAGACGGCGTAAGCGAGGAGATGATCGCAAGGTTCGTCGCCGAGGAGATGGAGGAAGACGAGTTCCGCCGCGGCAGGGGCGTCACGGAGATCGAGGCGTTGCGGGAGTGGAAGAAGATCCCCGAGCATATCCGCAAGCTGCTGCTCGCCAACGCGTTCTGCCATAACTGCGGCACGACGGAGTTCGCGCCCGGCTACACGCTGCGCATGCGCCACAGCTGCGTGCTCATCGAGGGTTGCTGCGCGAAATGCGGGGCTGAGGTCGCCAGGCTGTGCGATTAGCCGTCCACGGAATCCTGCCGGGGATAGATGGCCACCGGACAAGCAGCGCTCCCGGGAACAGAGGCGCCCCAACCGCTGTGCCAACCCCTTTAACGAGAAAGTCCGTCATTATCGCAGCGCCAACCATGCCCATAATCAAGAAGAATCCGCATGATTCCTCTTAAGAATGCGCCAGCAGGCTCCAGCCTTGCATCTAGCATAGCCCTCGATAGCCGCAACGCATCCGCGCAAGGGGCTTGGCACGCGATTCCGTCGCCAATAATCCGTCCGAAACCAATGACTTGCTTTCAGGCAAATCGAGCTCACAATTTATATCTGGTTATCTTCTTCCATTCGGCCGGGAAGCCCATGGCTTCAAGGAGACGCTCCTCGCCGATGCTCTCGTCCGATGACAGATAACCGTTAACGCACTTGACGAGCTTCGCCTTGAATGCCTTGAACTCGTCGTCGCGCAGAAGGTATCGAAGGGCGATCACTGCCGAGAAGACATCCACCTTGCCGCAAGCGTAATCCGGCCCGATCTTCTCGATGCCGAGCTTGGCGTGCAGGGCCGTATCGGGGATCTCGACGTGGCACCTGTGGGAGAAGAGACGCTCGCCATGCGCGCAGACGTTCCTGTAGAGGGCGAGCACGCGGATAAACGACGAGAGCTCCTTCGGGTTTCCGACCCCGAACCTCTTAGCGATCCTCGCCTTCTCGTTGTCCCTGAGGGCCGTGAGCATTTTCGAGATCTGCCCGAAAGTCATGGCGTTCACCGCGACCCACAGCGGCACGTTCTTGTATGCCCTGCGGTAGTAGGCAAGGTATTCGTGGCTGGTATCCTTGTTGGCGATATAGTCAAGCATGTTCAGCAGCTTCGGGAGAACGCGCTTCGAGCCCTTCGACGCCGCGTAGCAGCGGGCGTCTAGGTACTTGCTCTGGGACTCGCCATATGCAGCGCAGAACTCGTAGGCCACCGCCGACCTGATCTTCACCTCGACCTTGAGCAGCGCATCGAGCATTATCTCCCTGAGCTCGACGTCGAACTCGTAAAGCGCCAGGATATCCCCAAAAGTGGCGCCTTCGCGGTATACCCGGGTGCTCGGGTCGCGGAAAAACGACTGGTATCCGTTCACGACCGGGAAATAGCCGATGTCCGCAAGGACCCTGCAGCAAGCCCCTTCGTCCTCGATTGTGAGGCCGGAGCTTCTGAGCTTCTCCATCTGCTGCTGGTAGGTAAGGAATTCTTTGGGCATCTTCGTTCTTCCCGAAAAGTAAAAGGGGAACCCGCAGGCTCCCCTCCGGTTCCAGGCATCGAAAGTTTCTGGACCCTAATCACTGCCATGATATTATCCGCAAACTTAAGCCCCGTCAAGGCCCATGCTCTGACTATCCACGTTCAATCATGACCGTACATATCCAGAATTCCAGGTTCCCCTAGACAACTAACTTGTCTTCATGCCCAATCGCGCTACCACGCTTATCGCAAGCAGTAGTTTCCATGCAAGCCTTCATCGGCCTTGGCTTTCGCCAACGAACAGCACGGCATCAACTCTGCTTTGCCTCGTCGTCGGCATCGAGCCCTTCGGCCTTCTTGGCAATCTTGGCCAGACCCGGATTCATCTTCTCGCAAGCGCCGTCCACGATCTTCTTCAAGCTTTCAAAGAAAGAGAAGGCTTTGCGATCCTGTTTAAGTTCAATCGCGGGCTCGAGAGTAATTGTCGTGGGCTCGTTGACGTCGGCGAAAAGGGCCGAGTACAGCTTCCCTACGTTCAGCTTCGGGTCTTCGACAGCAATGGAAAAGCCGTCAACCCCCTCAATCGCAATCTTCCCATCCTTCAGCCCGACCCTATATGTCTTCTGAGCCATAGCGCTTGAGTCGCTTCCTGACAACGTCGGCACCCCCTTCAACGGTCTTGGCCACAAGGTCGAGCACCTTGTAGTCGTCGCATTCGTATTCCAAAGCCCCGCTCTTCACGTCAATCTTCCCATCTTCGCCGCGCGCGAGCACGATGACGTTATCGACGTCGAGGTTTACGACGAAGAGCGGGTTGTGCGTGATCATCAGCACCTGCCGGTTGGCGCTCATCCTCTTGAAGGCGTCGAGGACGTGCTTCTTGATCGCCACCTGCGAGATCTGGTCCTCCGGCTGGTCGATAACGTAGACCCCCATCTTAGCGTCCTCCTCCGCCAAAAGGTCGAAGTACAGGGTCCCGTACAGGCCAGGCGATGGTTCGGCGTCGATGCCTATGGACTTGTTGGTGATTTTCCTTCTCTCGGATATGCGGTCCACCACCGCATGGAGTTTTTCGCGAATTTCCTTGTAGCACGTCGCCAAAGAAGGCTTGCTGCCCGTCACCATTTCCGCAACATCCTCTGTGGTAAGAGACGTTTCGTGCTGAATGCCGTCCAACAACTGCCAGAGTTTCGGTTTGTTGAATACCTCTCCGAAGACCTCATTGCAGTAGTCTATGTCGGTCCTCCCGGAAGTGAGTTCGGAGACAAATATGAATTTCCCCATAGGGTTGGGGACCCTAATGTCCACAGGAACGGCATACTCAAGCTTCCTGTCGCACCGCTTTGCGGCAAGCAACACTGCGTTGGCAATCTTCCCAGAGACATCGTCAAGAGTCGCCGAATAGTCATCTATGGTTTTCTGCTCGTCAGTCTTCCTCTTCGAAAGAACTCTGCGTTCCTTGCTCGCAGCGTCTTTGACTGCTCGGGTCTTCGCGTCGTCGCGTTCGTAGACTAGCCTATGCTTCTCGGTGAGTTTGAGAAGCCTGTCCATCGCCTCCATTGCATCGGCATGGGCCTCGGCAGCCTCAAGCCCCATCTCTTTGAAAAGTTTCGAGTAATCTGTTCTGGCGTTGGCAAGGTCGTTCCTGCAGGAGAGCAACTTGGAGCCGAGGTTATCGATGTCCTCAAAAGAGATCGTCTTCGAAAATTGGGAGATGGTCAGCATCTCGGACTTTGGCAGGTCGCGCAAAACCACCTCATGCTTATCGAGCCGACAGCGTGCATCGTTGAAGCGTGCTTTCGACTCCAGGGCAACAACACACTCATCGAAGAAGCGCTTGAGCGACTCCTTGATTGAACCGACGTCAACGTGGGATTGAAAATACTTACCGAAATAATCGTCCTGGCCCTGCCCCGAATGCAGCTCCTCGAGGGTTTTGCGCACGCTGTCCTGATCGTCGAACTTGAACTCGGCCTCAACGGAGAGAAGTGTGTCGACGCTTATGCCCTCCTTCGCGCAATAGGCCTTGTACCCGTCGACCAACTTGGAATCGCCCACATGCCGGCAACCGGTCAATCGATGAATCATCATCGACTTGCCGATGGAGTTGTCGCCGATGATCGCATTGATTCCAGGCGAAAGCGGTATATCGAAATCCTTGCCATCGACTGCCAGTCTCAACGAATCAAGCTTCGTGGAGCTGGCGCTGAAGAACGAGCAGTCGCCGACCTTGATTCTCGAGAGATCGGTGATTGCCATGAGCAGGCCTTCGAAGGTTGGCAGGCATTTCAGGCTCGAGAACGAAATCTCACCGCCTTCTGTCCCGGGGTAGGCGGCCCAATCATGGCAATCGCTCCCGACGACAAACGGGACGGCGTCTTTGGGGTAGGTCTCGATGAGCCTCTTGATGTCGAGCTCGCGCCGCTTGTTGCGAATCTCGACCGCGTCGACAAACTCGGTCAAAATCACTTCGCTGGCGTAATCCGCGCCTAGGCTGCTCACGTCCCGCTTCGCTTCCTGGCCGGCCGATTTCTCGTGCCCAATGAGTACAGCGTTGAGGCCTATGTCCCTCAGGACCTTGGCGAAACCGTCTTCGGTGAAAGCGCCGTTATCGGGATCGTCGTAGCGCGGCTTCCCGTGCTCGTCGCAGACGGCCCTGGCAATCCCGTCGATCAATTCGGGGCGCCTGTCATCGAAGATGGCTACGATATGGATAACGGTCGGCTCCTCGCCTCCGGCGCGAATGGACACGCTGAACTCGACGCCGGGAAGCACTTTGCTCAGGCAACCATCCCCCTCCCTCTCCTTCAAAGCGAAGTAGAGGTCTTTGTCGAAACAATCATGGTCGGTAATTGCGCACATGTTGATGCCATGCGCCTCCAAACCGCGAAGCAACACATCAACATGGCCTTTGTCGCAATCGGCAAGCTCCTTCTTGCCTTTGTCCTTTGTAGCGGTGCTTGCAGCAGAATGGATATGCAGGTCGATTCTGGTCGGTTTCGTGACTATACGGTTCAATTGCACCTCCTATGCTGTCCAGGCGATTCGCAAATCGCTCAACATCGATTCTACATGGCTCATTGCCCCCTCTAGGGAAATGGGCCTCATATACGAACCGCTCAACCAAAACTTCTTAGCCGCCATGCTAGTCCCACTCCTCGATGCGAGTGAGGTACGGGTCGGCGCCGTAACGGCCCGACAGGTACTGCTTGTCGAAGGCCGCGTTCTTGCTGACCAAGTTGCCGTTGGCCTCGTGGATGTCGGCGAGCGACCACAGCTGGCTGGCCTCCCCTTCGCCGCGCGCCGCGAACCATATCTCGTCGCGGCGGAACACGTCGTTTCGCATGGTGGACACGTCCTGCGACGAGAAGATGAGCTGCGCGCCGTGCTTGTTGACCTCGGGGTCCTTGAACAGCAGGATCACGTAGCGCAGAAGCTTCGGGTGCAGCTTGGCGTCCAGCTCGTCGACGACCACGGTGCCGCCGCGCTCGAGCGCT
>USTC01000050.1 GCA_900557505.1 uncultured Collinsella sp. | reverse complement strand
CTCGCCTCCCATCATTTGATACGTCGCTATTTGCTAGCTTTTGACGAGCCCCCGCTCGCCTTTTGATATTCGTCCTTAAAGGCCTTGAACATACCGCGCGTCTTGCCGAGCTGCTTGCCCAGTGCGCGGCTGCCCTTGTCCACGGCGACCGATCCCTTGTCATCGAGCACCTTGGCGCCCTTCTTGACCTTATCGCCCACCACGACACTGGCCTCGGCAGCCTTGGCGGCCGCGCCGCCCGAATACCCGAGCGCCTTGACCTCGTCCGAAACGATCATCGCGCCGTCCGCATAGCCGCGCAGCATCGTCGGCGGCATCTGCGTGTCGCCCACCAGCACGCTCGAAGCGGCACCGGCGGTCACATAGAACGTCTGCACAATACCCGAGCGCGGCTTGAACTCAACGTCCGAGCAGTAGCCCACGACATCGCCCGATTCCGTGCGCACGTCCATGCCAACCCAGATAATGCAATCATCCAGGTTGATATCGAGGCGCTTGGCCGCGGCGGCATCGTAGGTGCCCTTGACGTCGTCGACCGCGACAGCGCCCTCATAGACGCCGATGGCATCGAGCGCCACAAACCGGTCGGGGCGCTCGATCATACCCGCGATATCGGACTGGCGGACCATAAAGCCCACCACGCGCGTGCCGCCCGGGGTAAAGACGGGAAAGTGAATCTTGCCGAGCTTTTTGGGGCTGCGCGGCGTGCCGTCCTTTTTGGTGCGCTTGTCTTCGGCAGGCTTACGATAAACCTTGACGCCGACAAAATCCCCTGCGCGCATTATGCCTCGGTCGAGGGCTCCGTGGCCTCGGTGCCGGCCTCGGTGACGTTCTCGACCACGACGTCGGCAGCGGGCGTCACGTTGCCGCCCGAGATGGCGTCGTTGAGCTGCTCGCGAAGCTGATCCATGCGCTCGCGGGCCAGGTCGACCTTGGCGCGCAGGTCATCGGTCTTGGCGTCGACCATCGGACCAAAGTCGTTGACCGCGGCACGAGCCTCCTCGGCACTGTGCTCGTAGGTGTCACGCATGTTGTCCCAGGCATCATTGGCGATATCGGCGGCCATGGCGCGGGGCTCGGCACCCGAGCGCGGGGCCAGAGCAACGCCGATGATAGCGCCGGCGGCAGCACCAAAGAGCGCACCGGAGACAAAGCTGAAAGTCTTTCCCATGATCATTCCTCTCCTGCGGGCACCTCGATGCCCACCGTTTGAATGCTGTCCATTATACCCGCAGCGCAACACTTACCGTCGTGCTCATCTGCGTACGGTAGAAGCGCAGGTACATGATGGTGATAAGCGAGTGAGTCTACTCCTGCGGCATAGCCGGCATGGCGACCGTGGCGGCCGGGTTCTCGCCGGCGCCATCGACGAGCGGCAGGTTGCCCTCGTGCGCCGAGCCGGACGGGGCCGTTGCCGCACCGCCAAAGACGGCCGCGGGGGCCTCGTGGTTCTCGGCGACCGCACCCTCGGTATCGATTGGCATCTGCGGCTCGTCGTCAAAGCTCGGGACGCCTTGGGGCTCCGCAGGCTCGGGCTCAGCAGGCGCCTCGGCAACAGGTTCAGTGTCGGCATCGGCAGGAGCGTCGCCCTCGGGCGCATCCTCGGCCACGTCCTCGCCGTTCGCAGCGGCAACGGCCTCGTGCGGGTCCTTGCCCTCGGCCTCGGCACGCATGCCCAGCACCAGGTTGCGCAGGCCCGCGACCGTGCCTTCCACGTCGGGGGCCGGCTGATCGGCATGCAGGTACGCCCAGTCCATCATAAAGGTCGCCGACGACAGCGCGCCGATGGCCAACGCATCGTCGGGACACGAAAGCTCGACCTCAAAGACACGCTCGTCATGCTCGCTCACGCGGGTGCGACCGCACGAGATGCTGCCGGCAAGACCGGTCTCGTTCATGAGCTCGACCGTCACGTGCTCCAGCAGGTGGCAAAGCTCGGTCTGACCCATGCAGTCCTGGAACTCGCGGCCCGAATCGCCCAGGCACAGATGCTTGGCAATCGCGGGCACCAGGTAGTACACGCGCGCCGTGGCCTCGATATCCTCCGAGGTCATGAGCGGCATGCCGGGGTTCACCAGCACGTGCGCGCAAATCTTGTCCTCGCCGACGGTGACCTTAAGGATGTTGAACAGGCCTGCCATAACTCTCCCCTACTCTTCCTTGCCCTACTCGTCGCCATCGTGCGGATCCGCAGAGCCCGCACCCGACGCCGCCGGCTTCTCTGCCGAGGACTCGGAATCCTTCTTATCGGTTTCGGCCGGAGCGATCACGCGAATGAGCGAGATGCGCTGGCCACGCATCGACTGTACCTTGAACTTGTACCCCGCGACCTCAAACACCTCTCCGATGTCGGGCACCGAGTCGCAAAGCTCCAAAATCCAGCCGGCGATGGTCTCATAATCATCGCTTTCCTCGAGCGGCCAACCAAGCTCAATCGCGTCATCGCACGAAAAACGCCCATCGACAAGCCACTCACGGCGCGAAAGGCGCGTGAGGTACTTGTTGTCGGGATCGAACTCGTCCTCGATCTCGCCGACGATCTCCTCGACGATATCTTCGATGGTGATGATGCCGGCCGTGCCGCCGTACTCGTCCACGACGACCCCGCTCTGGTCGTGCGAGGTCTGCATCTCGGACAGCAACGGCAGGATGTCCTTGGTGTCGGGCACAAAGGTGGCGTCGCGCAAAAAACCGGCGATGGGCTGGTCGCCCTTGCCGTCGAGCGCGGGCTGGATCAGGTCCTTGATGTGCGCGATTCCCGCGACGTTGTCGGGATCCTCGTGGTAGACGGGGATGCGGCTGAAGCCGGTCTGGCGCATGGTGGACAGCACGTCGGCGACCGTCTCGTCGTCCTCGCACATGGTGGTGTCCACGCGCGGCACCATAACCTCGCGGGCAACGGTGTCGCCCAGGTCGAAGATCTCGTGGATCATGCGCTTTTCCTCGTCGAGCAGGTCGTCCTGCTCCGAGACCATGTACTTGATCTCTTCCTCCGAGACGTTTTGGCGGTCGTCGGCGCTCTTGATGCGCAGGATGCGGGCCAGGCCATCGGAGCAGGCACCGGTCAGCCACACGAGCGGGCGGGCGATCTTTTGGAACACGGAAAGCGGCCCCACGACCTGCTTGGATACGCCCTCGGCGTTAGCGAGGCCGATGCGTTTGGGCACGAGCTCGCCGATCACGATGGACACAAAGGCGACGGCGACGGTGATGATGACCGGCGCCAGGCCGCGCGCGATGGCGGAAAGCGGCGCGATGCCAAAGCTCATGAGCCATGTGGCAAGCGGGTCGGACAGGCTCGTCGAGGCGACGGCGGACGAGGCGAAGCCCACGAGCGTGATGGCGACCTGGATGGTGGCCAACAGCTGATCGGAGTCGGCGGCGAGCTGGACGGCGCGCTCGGCGCGCTTATCGCCCTCCTCGGCATCGTGCTCCAACACGGCGCGCTTAGCCGTGGTGAGAGCCATCTCGGACATAGAGAAGTAGCCGTTGATAAGCGTCAGGACGAGCGTGGTAATAAGGGAGATGGTTATGTCCATCGGGAGTTTCTCGAACCTCCAAGATTCGGGACGTCAGGGTAAAACGTTGATGGCGGATACGGCAATTGCGCCGGCGCCCGCGCGAGCGGGGCCGTGGGCGCGGTCGCTAGATTACGAAGAGGATCACCGCCATGAACTGGAAGATGCTGCCAGCGAGCACCCACAAGTGGAAAACACTGTGCAGATAGCGCACGTTTTTGGCGATATAGAACGGCACGCCCACGGTATAGCACACGCCGCCGACGGCGAGCAGGGCAAGCGCGACGGGGTTCAGCAGCGCCACGAGCTCGGGCAGCTTAAAGACGACGAGCCAGCCCATCAGCAGGTAGACCAGGCCGCTTACCCAGTGCGGCTGACGCTCGCGCAAAAAGCACTCGAGCGCAATGCCGATAATGGCGATGGCCCATACGGCAAAGAACAGCGCAGGGCCGCCGTCGTTTGCAAGCGTGATGAGGCAAAACGGCGTATAGCTGCCGGCTATGAGCAGGTAGATGCAGCTGTGGTCGATGATGCGAAACACGCGCTTGGCGCGCGCGGGCTGAATCGCGTGGTAGAGCGTGGAAGCTAGGTATTCGAGGATAATGCTGACACCATAGACAATCGCCGCGGCCATGTGGGCCGGGCCTCCGCCGCGCAGGGCAGCGAATACGATCAGGAGCACCAGGCCCGCGATACCCAGCAGGCAGCCGACACCATGGGTGACGGAGTTCATGATCTCCTCGCCCACCGTGTAGTGTGGAACGGTCGCGGTCTTGGGTCGCGGCTTAGAACTGTCGCTCGAATCGGACATGCCGGTTACATCCTCCAACGTAAAGAGTTCTCAACACTATATCAAAGCGTCTAGGTACGTGCGAAATTTGCACCATACGTGACCCTTTGTTTACCCATTCTTTGCCTGTTGACGCATCAACGGCGAACGTCCATAATGCGCTTGCATTAAATGTTGATGTATTAACATCTTATAGGAGAATACCGCATGGCTCAAAACGCACGTTCCCATCGAAAGCTCAAGATAGCCGGCATCGTTGCGCTGGTGGTTGTCGTTGCGCTGCTCGGATTTGCCGGCAACTTTTTGTTTGACTTTGCCCTGAACCCCCAAGCGCCGTACACCATGAAGATGATGCAGGATAGCAAGAACGAAAAAGAAGGTGAGCAGCCGGATGCCGAGGACACCGAGGCGCGGGCGTGGTTTAAAGAGAACCGCGAGAGCAGCAGCCTCACCGCAGATGACGGAACCGAGCTTGCCGCTTGGTATTTTGCCGCGTCGGAGAGCACGCACGACTACGCCGTCTGTCTGCATGGATATACCAACGAGCCCATCGGTATGGCCCGATACGTCAAGCGATTCCACGACCGCGGCATGAACGTACTCGCACCCGCCGCCCGCGCCCACGAGCGCTCCGGCGGCGACTATATCGGCATGGGCTGGCCCGAGCGGCTCGACATCGTCGCATGGATCGAGCGAATCGTTCAGGCTGACCCCGAGGCGCGCATCCTGGTCTTTGGCGAGTCGATGGGTGCGGCAACCGCCATGAACGTCGCGGGGGAATCTCTGCCTGCAAACGTGAAATGCATTATCGAGGACTGCGGTTATACGAGTGTTTGGGACGAGTTTTCTCTGCAGCTCAAGGACGTGTTCGGCCTGCCCAGCTTTCCCTTGCTCGATGTAGCAAACTTGGTATGCAACGTGCGCGCGGGCTACGACTTTCATAGGGCGAGCAGTGTGGAGCAACTCAAACACGCGACGGTTCCCATGCTGTTTATCCACGGCGACCAGGACACCTTTGTGCCGTACGACATGCTCGACCAAAACTACGAGGCGTGCGCCAGCAAGGTCAAGCAAAAGCTCACCATCCATGGCGCCACCCACGCCAAGAGCGCGCAAATTGACCCCGAGCTCTACTGGAGCACAGTCAACAACTTCCTCGACGAGTATTTTTAGGCAAAAAGCAACGTCTGGGGCTTTATCTGACCCCCTATTTTCGGAAGTGCGGGGAAAATCTCGGGAAGCTCGACCAGACCACAGTTTTACCAACAATTTATCAGGGGTTTTGTTGCCAAAAATCGGTTTGTGGTCGGCGGTATTCGATTTTTCACCGCACTTCCGAAAAGCCGCCCGCGGGCGCTGTGCTCACGGGCGGCTTTTGCTAACGTTGCGCTACAAATGCGCTTGTTTTGTCCAATAGCTAGGCGCTACTTGACCTCGATGAGCTCGTACTCGCTCGTGCCCAGGCCGATTTTTTCGGCGTGCGCGATGCACGCGCGCCAGTCGGTGTCGGGATGCGTGATGCAGAAGGGGTCGCGCGCCTGCTCGCCCTCCAGATGCTCGTGATTGTGCTCCATCTTGGCCGCGCTATCGGTGAGCTCGGTGTTGGGCAGCGGCTCGGATGCCATGACGGCATCGGCGCAGGCCTGGTCGATGGCGACCGGGTCGAAGCTCGCGAACATGCCGATGTCGTTGACGATAGGCGTGTCGTTTTCGGGATGGCAATCGCAGTTGGGGCTGATATCCATGGCAAGCGAGATATGGAAGTTCGGGCGGCCGTCGACGACGGCCTTGGTGTACTCGGCGATCTTGCAGTTGAGCACGTCGGCCGCGGCTTCATAGCCGGGCTTGATGGCGTCCTGGTTGCACACGCCGATGCAGCGGCCGCAGCCCACGCAGCGATCGTGGTCGATGGCAGCCACGTGCACCGTGCGAGTAGCGCCGTTGGCAAGCTCGCGCTCGCGGGTGTCGTCGAACGAGATAGCGTTGTGCGCGCAGATCTTTTCGCAGGCATGGCAGCCAACGCAGTGCTCGGTCGCAACGTTCGGCTTGCCGGCGGCGTGCTGCTCCATCTTGCCGGCGCGGCTGCCGCCTCCCATACCCAGGTTCTTCATGGCGCCGCCAAAGCCGGCCTGCTCATGGCCCTTAAAGTGGGTGAGGCTGATCACGATATCGGCGTCCATGAGCGCCTGACCGATCTTGGCCTCGTGCACGTACTCGCCGCCCTCGACCGGGACGAGCGCCTCGTCGGTACCCTTGAGGCCGTCGGCGATGATGATCTGGCAGCCCGTGGCATACGGGGTAAAGCCGTTCTGATAAGCGGTGTCGATGTGCTCGAGCGCGTTTTTGCGGCTACCGACGTAGAGCGTGTTGCAGTCGGTGAGGAAGGGCTTGCCGCCCAGCTCCTTCACGACATCCGCGACGGCACGGGCGTAGTTGGGGCGCAAAAAGCTCAGGTTGCCCAACTCGCCAAAGTGAATCTTGATGGCGACGAACTTGTTCTCAAAGTCGATCTGCTCAATTCCGGCGCGGCGGATGAGGCGCTTGAGTTTGTCGAGCTGGCTCTCGCGAGCATGCGTGCGCAGGTTGGTGAAGTACACCTTAGCGGGTGCTGCGGGTGCAGTTGCGGTCATAGATCTATCCCCTCGGTCTATATGGCGTTACAGACATAAGAGGATGGTACCAGTTAAAGCAGAGTTAAAGTCAAGTACGGCACCTAGTCATTGGGGACAGACTTAAATGACTGAAACCACTCATTGGGGACAGACTTAAATGAGTGCCTCGCCACCTGGCAGCTAAGGACGTTCCTTTCCCGCCGGCAGTTAGGGACAG
>USTC01000049.1 GCA_900557505.1 uncultured Collinsella sp. | reverse complement strand
ACGCCGCCGGTAGCCAGCACGCGCAGGTTGGGGCGCTTAGCCATGCGCTCGAGCGCCTCATCGGTGTAGCTCGGGGCGATGATGACCTCGACGAACTGCTTGTTCTGATCGGCAAAGTGCTCAACCAGATCAAAGGGAACCTCGCGGTTGCAGGCGATGATGCCGCCAAAGGCGCTCTTGGGATCGCAGGCGAAGGCGCGGTCGTAGGCGGCCGTGATGTCCTCGGCAACGGCAGAACCGCAGGGATTCTGGTGCTTGAGGATCACGCAGGCCGGCTCGTCGAACTCGCGGACCAGGTTCCAGGCGGCGTCGGCATCCAGATAGTTGTTGTAGCTGAGCGGCTTGCCCTGGATCTGCTTGGAGCCCACGAGCGGGAACTGCGAGCTCGCGGTGTTCTCGCAGCCCTCGGCAAAGCGATAGACTGTGGCTTTCTGCTGCGGGTTCTCGCCATAGCGCAGGTCGTCGACCTTCTCCAGCGAGATCTCGAGCTTGGCAGAGGTGTCCGCCACGTCGCTTGCCTGGGCGGCAAGCCAACGGGAGATAGCCGTGTCGTAGGCGGCGGTGGTCTGGTAGACCTTCACCTGCAGGCGACGACGGGTGGAAAGCGTGGTGCAGCCACCGGTCTCGCGCATCTCGGCCAGGACGGCGTCGTAGTCGGCCGGGTCGGAAATGACGGTAACGCTCGTGGCGTTCTTGGCGGCAGAGCGCAGCATGGAGGGGCCACCGATGTCGATGTGCTCGATGGCATCCGCGAAGGTGACCTCGGGGTTGGCGACGGTCTTCTCGAACTCGTACAGGTTGACGACGACCAGGTCGATCAGCTTAATGCCGTGCTGAGCGGCCTCCTGCATGTGCTGCTCGGAATCGCGGCGGGCCAGCAGCGCGCCGTGAACCTTGGGGTGCAGGGTCTTAACGCGGCCGTCCATCATCTCGGGGTAGCCCGTGAACTCCTCGATGGGGGTTACGGGAACGCCCGCGTCCTCGATGGCACGAGCCGTGCCGCCCGTAGAGATGATCTCGACGCCAAAGTCGTCAACCAGCGTCCGTGCGAAATCGACGACGCCCGTCTTATCGGTAACCGAGATCAACGCGCGTGCGATCTTCACATCAGATCCCATGCAGTCCTCCTGTCTGGTACGCCGCCGTGCTCTGTGAGTCGGTGATACGTCGATCTGCAGCGCTCGCGCAGCGGCATTGAAAATACTGATTCAATGTAGCGCATCGAGCGCGACGTTGCACCCCGCAACGGGCGCATGTGCAGAAAAAGTTTGCGCGCGGAGGGGATGGACACGGCACTGGGCACGGTGAGTTGATGGAACACAGGGGCACCATAATTAGATGCCAATGGCGTGGTAGAACTGTGCTCGATATGTATCCGCAATAGAAAGAGGCACCATGGTCTCGCGGGTTCTCTACCGACCGTTTGATACCGAAGATTTCGACGCCATCGCGCTGATTCTGCAGCAACTTTGGCATAACAATTCGGATAACGATGAGTACAACCGCCTTGAGGCCGCGTGCGATCTTGCCTACTGCCTTTCTTCCTCGACGTTTTCGCAGGTTGCCGTAATCGACGGTCAGGCGCGCGGCATTGCGCTTGCACGCGCAGGACAGAGCTCCGGCGTCACTATCAACGAACATTGGATGGATACCGAACGCGCGTTGCTGTCGCAGATGCGCGAGCTGGAGCCCGAAGCTTGCGCCGAGTATCTCTCGTTTGTGCGCGCCACCATTCGAACCAACAACCGCCTGCTCGAATGCAGCCCGCTGCCGCACGACAACGAGGTCACGCTGCTTGCCGTGGATCGCGATGTCCACGGCCTGGGCGTTGGCACGGTGCTGCTCGACGCCGCAATCTCGCATCTGTCCTCGCGCGGGGCGACCAGCGCACACCTGTACACCGATTCCAACTGCTCGTGGAAGTTCTACGAGCTGCACGGCTTTAAGCGCACCGCCACGCACCGCGCCAACCGCGAGGAACGCCGCCACGCTATGCCGCGCGAAAGCTTCCTCTACGAGCTGGACCTAACCGTCTAGGCCCAGCAGCCATACCTAGTCGTTGGGGACGTTCTTAAATGACTAGTCGTTGGGGACAGTCTTCGTAGGTAGCGCATAAAAAGGGGATGGGCTTTCCCCGACGGCTGTCGAGAAAAGCCCATCCCATAGCTTACGACCGTTAGAACGTTCCACCGCCGCCTCCGCCGACGCCGCCTCCGCCGCCGCCCGAGAAGCCGCCGCCTCCGCCGCCGCTCGAGCTATCGGAACTCGAAGCCAGCTCACGGATGCTCTCGTGATACACGCCGTCGAACAAATCCATCGGCGACTCGTTGCCATAGTGATGGTAGTACCACCAGTAGCAGGGGTAATTGTCGTAGAAACCGTCGGCCTCGCGCACCTCGGGAGGCACCGCCTCGGCAAGCTGACGCAGGACTTCCTTCGAAACGCCCAGCGCCACACCCATCACCAGCAGCTTGTTCCACAGCACCAAATCGCCCGGGACGGCTTCCTTTAGGCGCGTGAAGTCCTCGAGCCAATGCTTGAGCGCCTTGCAGCGGGCCGCTACCTCGGCACCTTCCGGCGTAAAGCGGCGGAACGTAAGGCCCACGCCAATACCCACCAGCACAATCGGCACCGAGATAACCGCGGCGATAATGTTCGCCTGTGCGCCGTCGGTAAAGAAAATGGATCCCATGGGAACAAAGGCGATCAGAATACCAAGAACCAGGCAGAACACCATTGCGACAATGCCGTCCGAGGCAACGTACTCGCTATCGGCCAACTTGCCCTTAACGGTGTTCTGATAGTCCTCGAGCTTGTCGCCCACGGGCGTAGCGTGCTGCTTGACGTAGTGCTGCAGCTCGTCAAACGTGCGCGAGCGATCGCCGTTCTCGTCGGGCTTAGCACCGGCAAAGAAGACCTTGAGCACCATGTGGTCAATGCCCTTGGCCAACTTCCAGCCTGCATCACTCACCGTCACGCGATACGTCTGCTCTTCTTTTTCACGCCCCAGCAGGCCCTTCTTAGCCTTAGTCACGGTCGCCTGCTCCAGCTTGATCACACGGTCGTCAGTGAGCTTCATGAGCGTGGCGATATATGCCTGATCGGGTACCTCGTTCCAGCTCATGAGGGCCGAAAGCACGGCGGGATGGTCGGCCGAAGGCACATCGCGGAAATATTCGTCCTGGAAAAGCGGCTTGGGCTTGCGGCGGCGCAGCTTGAGCATAACGATTGTGCCGGTAAAGGCCACCGCCGCGACAACACTTAGCACGGCAAGCGCATTGGCAATCATGCGAGCGTGAGCGCGGCGGGCGTTAGCTTCGTCGGCCCATGCCTTCTCCTCGCTCAGGATCGTTGACATGCGCTCCTCGCTCGAGGCGGAAAGCCATGGCACCCAGTCGCTGGGGAAGGCGATGCGTGCCTCGGCGAATTCGCCCTGATGCACGCAGGGAATGGTATAGGTGACCATGGGCTCGTCCGCATCGAGCGACACGTCGCCCGTCAGCGGACCGTGGCCCCATGCGCGGAAGTTATCGCCCTTGACGGCCGCCGTCCCGGCAGCGGCATTTGCGAAGTACACTTCCATCTCGACATCGTCGGAATCCGCGGACCAGCCGTCACCTACATATTTCCAGTAGAGCTCAGCGGTATCGGCCCAGTTCATGACCGCACCGGTCATGGTGTAGCTCACGTAATAGATCACGCTATCGCCGCTCTCGTGGGGGCTGAAAACCTTGATCTTTACGCCGCCGTCGGACTGCTCAACCGTATAGACGCCGCTGTCGCCTTTGTTTGCATAGTCGACCCTGTTAAACGCGGCATCGTCTTCCTCGACGCTCAGCACGTCGACACCCGCCGCGCCGCCCTGCTGGTTGGTGCCCGCATCGATCTCCCAAAACACGCCGTTGATGTCGTCATCGAAATCGAACTGGCGTCCCTCGACAACGGTCAACGAGCCATCGGCCTCGACCGTGGCGCCGATGTAGGTTTGGCTCATGGAGTAGCCGTCGGCGTGCGCGGCGGCAGGCAGCAGCAACAACGCAAGCGCGACGAGCGCGCAGACGGAAGCAAATCGCGCGAATAGGCGGCGCTGCCGACAGGTCTTGGCAACGGGGGCGTTCATAGGCACATCCTTTGTCTGTGATACCAACAGCGCCATTGTCCCACGTTTACGGGCACACATGACGAATATCTAGGCGACCGGAGCGCCAAATGGGACAAAAGTCCCACCCGAGCCTGGCACTTAGGGACGTTCCTTATCTGCCGGCAGTTTGGGACACTCCTTGGCATGGCCTGCACCAACGATAGATGCCACTTCACAGCTCCGTCACAGGTGTAGCGGCTTTGTGTGGGCGCGGCATGCGCTGATTGAGCCGCCAGCCGAGGGGCATAAAGCAGTTAAGCGAAAACGGTTTGCCCCTTTGCCGTTCGCTCGAGGATCATGTCCCCCTTTTCCGCGGAAACCCCGGCAGTTGCGAAGAGCTGCCGGGGTTTCTGTCGTTTGTGAGGCTGAGTCAGTGCGCGGCGATCGAGACGTTGAGCCGCAAACCCGCCGTGCGCAATGCGCAGCGCCGCCAACTTGCGAGCCACGGCAACGCCTTCCCTACCGTGTCCCGCGCTATACTCGTCCGCATGGATATCAACGCACGCAACATAGCAGCGCCCGCCGCGGACGCGCCAACGACGACCTCCTCTCCCGCTCCCACGCCCGTCGTGGGTCGCTTTGCCCCGTCGCCCTCGGGCCGCATGCACCTGGGCAACGTGTTCAGCTGCCTGTGCGCGTGGCTTTCGGCCCGCAGCCAGGGCGGCAGCATCGTGTTACGCATTGAGGACCTGGACGATCGCTGCAAGCGCCCGGAACTTGCCGCTCAATTGATTGACGACCTGGCTTGGCTAGGGCTTGAGTGGGACGAAGGCCCCTACTACCAGCACGATCGCTTGGATCTGTACGAGAGCGCCCTGCGCCGGCTGCAAGACGCCGGCCTCACCTACCCCTGCTTTTGCACGCGCGCCGAGCTCCACGCCGCAAGCGCGCCGCATGCCAGCGACGGCACGCCTATCTATCGCGGCGCCTGCCGAGGCCTTTCTGCCGAGGAGGTTGCCCGCCGCAGCGTTCTGCGCGCTCCGGCCACGCGCCTGCGCGTGCCCGCCGTCGACGACCTCGCAGACGATGTGGTCGAATTCGTGGACCGCACGTATGGTGCCCAATGCGAAGCACTCGCCACCGAATGCGGCGACTTTTTGGTACGCCGCAGCGACGGCGTGTTTGCCTACCAGCTGGCCGTGGTGGTCGACGACGCCGCCATGGGCGTCACCGAGGTCGTGCGCGGATGCGACCTGCTGGGCTCCACGCCGCGCCAAATCTACCTGCAGCATCTGCTGGGACTTCCCACGCCGCACTATGCGCACATTCCGCTGCTCATGTCGCCGGATGGCCACCGCCTTTCCAAACGCGATCGCGATCTGGACCTGGGCGAGCTCCGCGCCCGCTTTGGCACACCCGAGGCACTACTGGGCTGGCTCGCTGGGCAAACGGGCATCGCACCGGACACCACACCGCGCTCTGCCGAGCAGCTGGTCGAGCACTTTACCTGGGACGTCATCCGCGCGCACAGGGAGAACATCGTTATGAATGGAGACCTTTCGCTGTAAAGAGCTCGTCAACTAATGGCATCTCCCGTCTCCGGCCTTTTTTCGACGAGCGTCTTATTCTGCGTCTTGTTATGTACGGAATAATTCCGTACAATAATGCCGAGGAGGTTTTGTTATGCCAACTATTGAGAAACAACGCCGCATGGATCTAAGGCTAACCGAACGTCAACGCCTCACTTACGAGCGCGCCGCCGCCTTGCGCGGGCAGACCCTCACCCAATGGGCCACGGCGCACCTTGACGAGAGCTCCGCACGCGACATCGCCGAGGCGTCAACAACTTATCTTTCTCCCGATGGGTTCGATGCATTTTGTGAAATGCTCGACTCCCCCATGCCTGAAGCCGCAAAAGCGCTGCTTGACCGTAAAGCGGTTTGGGAATGAGCGCGTTTACCAAGCCTGTTCAACTCCCTGTTGGTCAAGGCATCGAGGCATTCCACTGTGGAAACACTCTCGTCGATGGATGGGCCAAAAACAGATCAGCCTCAGCGCGAAGAAGAGGGTCCGCGGTTATATACGCGTCATATTGTGATGGCGCTGTCGCTGGGTTTTATACGCTGTGCACGCACTCCGTAGCTCGTGAAAATGTTGACGGGGGATGGTTCGTGCGTAATTCACCCTCCCAAGTTCCCGCAGTCCTGCTTGGGATGATGGGAGTCGATGAGAAATTCAAGGGACTTGGTCTGGGAGCATCGCTGCTCAAAGATGCCATTGAAAATGCTTTGAAAATATCTGCCTTGGCAGGCGCACGAGCTTTGATTGTCGACCCAGTAGATGACGAGGCGGCAGCATTCTATGCGCATTTTGGCTTCACCACCCTACCTGGCACCAACCGAATGGCGTTGAAACTCTAGACTGACAGGCATCATCTCTTCCAGCCGCTAGCATGACTCAAGTTACCCTACAGATAATGGCTATTGTTGAAATGTAGGGTAACTGCCCAAGGCATCGTATGAAGATCTCTCTATGCCCGTCCCTACGCAACGTCCCAGGGCTGGAGTTCGTCGCCTAGACGAACGATGCAGTCGTAGAGCACGGTGTGGCGCTCGGCTGGGTTGACGTCGCGATGGAAATGCCCGTAGTACCAGCGTTTGTAGTCCAGGCGCTCCTCCAGCTCATCAAAAAACGCGGTGAGTCGATCGACACTGGGATAGTTCCAGCCGGGCGCCGGGTAGAGCGTCGGCGAGAGCATGCGCGTGGAGCAGGTATGGGTGACCACGTAGTCGACCTTCCAACCCACGCTGTCGAGCTTTGCCCGCGCCTCCTCAAAGTTGCGCTCGTCCGGTAGCTCCTGCGGCCACCAGCTCGAATACGGTATGCGGTATTCCTTGTCCACGCTCGTGGCGCCACCCATGGTAAAGATCGTTGAGCCGTCGAGCTCAAAGACCTCGCCGCGCGTCAGGCGCCGAATGGACGAGGTGTCCGATAGGCGCTGTGTGAACCCGCCGCGCCACATCTCCATGGGGCGCTCCGCCCAGTGATCGAAGCGCTCGTGGTTGCCGTC
>USTC01000048.1 GCA_900557505.1 uncultured Collinsella sp. | reverse complement strand
GCGCAACCGCGGTTTTTTGGCCCGTTACATGCAAATCTACGGCGACTATCATCCCGTGCTGTTCCGTTTGGGCAACGCCGCGACCTTCTGCAAAGAGTTCATCCGCTTGGCTGCGGTCGACAAATGCTTTAAGACCGGTATCCCAGCGCTGCGTCGCGGCATGAAAGACGCTCGCAAGATCATCAAGGATCCCGACTGGAAGCCCATGCCGCCCATGAAGGACGCGGAGTAACAGAAGCCGAAAACACCCCGCTGCTTAAAGCCGCTGGCACACTACGGACACGTGCTGCCCGTCAAAGCCAAAGCCCCAGCGCACGCGGCCGATACCTGGTCGCGGCACGCGAATCTCGTCGATGCCGTCACGTTCGATGTCGAGCAGCGCCTGAACCGCCAACAGCTCCAGACCCAGGGCATCCACGTCGGGGTCATACATCATATTCATAGTGACAAGCGGACGCTCGTCGAGCATGCCGAGGGTATCGGCCACATCGAGCATCCTTCCCGTAGGGAACACCTGGATATCCCAGCGATCCGCCCCGCGCTTTCGATTGGATGACGGATTGGCATACCCCGGCATACCAAAGCAGAGCCCTTGCAACAGCAGGTGGTATGGCAACGGCGAATCCATCTCGACCGCGCCGACTCCCGCGTCACCTATAATTCGACGCAGAGCCTGCCTCACCATGTCTTCGTCACCGCGACACAGCCCGTCACGAAACGCATCGACATCCCGCACATCCTCGGCGGCGCACTCAAACCATTCAACAATCACGAGACGCAAAGCCTGGCGAAGCTCGCCATTGGGCAGACGCAGAGCACGGGAGCGAGCGCTGTTTCCTGGCTCCTCAACCATATCCGTCGTTAGGAAGCCGGACAGGTATAACGCGGTCCACAGGTCATCGTCAGTCGAGGCAACCGACCCGACGGCACCCATCCGAAGCGGAACTTCAACGCATCCATGCGGTTCAAGTAAATCGAACAGAGTCGAAAGCCTCTCGAGATTCCAATCACCAACCGCCCTGCTCAGGCTATCAGCGTATCCATACAGGTCAGCCCGCACCGGCGGCGTGCAACCGCGGTTCAAGAAATCGATCACGCGCGCCGGACTCGAGCAATAAAACCTGCCAAATCGGTATCCCTCGAACCATTCACGCGCGTCATCCAGGAATTCCCCGCGTCCAGCATGGCCTAGCAGAGCCCGAACCTCGTCATCCGAAAAGCCAAACCACCGGTCGCAGCACCCCGAAAGCGGAGTCGACATACAGTACGAACACCCGCGCAAAGAAAGCGCCGCCACAGCAGGACCGGGACGCTCCCCCATCAGGCACGCCAGCCGCAACGAATCGCCCGCAGCGGCAATGGCGTCAAACAGCACACGGTCGAATAGCTTTGCCGGATCGGCGCCGGAAGCGCCCCTCGCGCTCGTACGGCGCGACCACGCTGCGTCGTACTCATCAACGAGCAGCACAACCTGTTCATCGCAGGCCATCTCCAGTAGCTCAATGAGCACGCCAAGCACCGAGTTGACCTCATCTGCACTTGTCACACCACGCGCAACGCGCTCGATGTGGCGCATCTTATCTCGTGGTAAATCCGGAGCTTCCAAGAGTGGCAGCAAGCGAGCGCATTCGCGGGAAAGAGCATCACGCACGACGCTGGCAACAGCGACGCCACGCCTCGCAGCGTCAGAAAAGTCCAGCGATATCACAGGGTAGCGGGCAAACTCATCCCGATAGCGCCCGCCGTCCGCATCCCAAATCTGGGAACCAGCAAACAGGCCCCAGTCGACCTGCCCGACTGTGGGTCGCCCCAGAAAAGCCTTAAGCATCGACAGGTTCATGCTCTTGCCAAAGCCTTCGGGCCGGCAACACGCCACAACGGAAGCACCAGCATCCAAGACATCGGCAATAAACATCGTCTTGTCGACTAGCACGCATCGATCCATGGCCTCGGCAAAGTCATGTTCGCCGACCGGTAGCGCCCCGTTACCCGAGCGGTTGATCAACTCTAGGCCATAGTAGGCAGTATCACCATAAATCACCTGTTCAGACACCGTAACTTCTCCCTAAAACGCAGCACGATGCCCATTGTATCGAGCAACTCAACCGCAATGATGTCGTCATACAGACGTTTCGGGCAACGGTAGCAACATGGGGCGTGAGGGGGCATAACTAATCGTTGCACAACAAAACGGGGCCCAATGCATTCGCACCGGACCCCATCCTAGTTCTTAGATTATCGGGCGACCAGGATCTTACTCCTCGGATCCGTCCTGGCCAGCAGCCTTCTTCTGCTGATCAAGCTTGTGCTTACCACTCACAATGGACGTGGCACCAAGTGTAGCCAAGCTCGCACTGGCAAGGCTCGCCATCACGATAAGGTCACCCGTCTTGGGCATGTTGCCGCCCGAGGACTTGGTCGTGGTAGTGGTCGTAGTCGTCGTGGTGGTCGCAGTACCACCCTTGTCACCGGCCTTCTGCGCATCGGCGTCGGACTGTCTCGCGCCCGCATCGGCGGCATCGGAACCGGAACCCTGGTCAGACGCCCCCTCATCAGAAGAAGAGCCTCCGTTAATGCCAGCCGTCAAAGACGATCCAAGCATGGAGCCAAGCTGCTCGCTGGTAGACGGCTTATTTTCAATCGAGGAATCGCCAGCATCGGAACCCTCACTCGAACCGCCCTCGGAAGCATCAGAGCCAGAACCATTAGAGGACCCAGCATCGGCAGAGGAATCACCAATGCCGTTAGAAGCGCCCGCATCGGTAGAGCCAGAAGTCGAACCGCCCTCAGCGCCGCCGGAGCCAGAAGTCGACGAATCGCCAGAAGCGCCACCGGCCGCGGTGCCACCAGACGTAGCCCCACCGTTACCGGCATCATTGCTGCCCGTATCAGTTGAGGGCGTATCCGCACCGCCACTATCGCTCGCATCTCCATCGGTACCAGGTGTCGGTGCGGCGGGAGCAGCGGGCGCCATGCTCGGACCGGGCGCCGGCGCGGGCTCAGGATCGGGCTCCACAGGCGTTGCCGCAGCAGCCTCGTCCTCGGCAATGTAAACCAGGCAGTCCTTGAGCTCGTTCTTATAGCGATTCTTCCAACCCTCATGGTACTGAGGCTGACTCGAATACTTCCGCGCCACGTTATCAACCACGCTGTTGGAAAGCGCCGTCACAAACTCGCGGTCCGTCATGCTGTTAGAAAGATTCGCCCAACGGAAAAAGTCTTGGCAGCCACCCGTGCCGCACATATTGGTGATGCTCCACACCATGCCCTTGACGCAATCGGCACGACCGGAAATATCAATGCCCAGAGCGTTCTTAAGCCACGACTCGGTCACCGCATAGTAGGAGTTGTACGCATAGGCATCCTGCAGCGCCGAGAACTCAGCCGGATCGGTGTTGTAAGCACCCAGGAAGGCATCCTGCGCGATGTGACCCAGCTCGGTGAGCTGGCCGTTCGCATACATGGGGTTGCTTCCGTTGGAAATCTCACCACCGCGGTCAATCGCGTCCTTAAGCATGCCGTACTTTGCAGAGTCGTAGTTATAGACCTGCTTCATAAACGGAATGAGCGACCAACGGCGATCGAACTGGTAATAACCCAGCGCGTTGTATCCGTCGCCATACGAAAAACCCTGGTTATAGTTGCCATGGCTCTCATATTTGGTGAAGTACTTCATCTCGTCGGTCACATTGACAAACGAAACACCCTGAACCGACCTCAGCACGCCCGAGAAGGACTGCTGGGTGTAGAGACCCTTATCGATATCGGTGGCATCCGAGGCAACACCCGGCGTGGGCTCCTCAGCAATAGCGGTTGCGGGTGCGGCAACGGCGCCAAACGAAAGCGCCAGCGTCAGGCCCGCAACAATCGCGGAATGCTTGGGTTGCATACATCCTCCCTGCGTTGGTGTGGTTAAAGTGCAGTTTGCAAAGATGGATTCAGTATTACAGCTCCCCGTTTGTTGCACAACAGCCCATCGGTAAACGGCAACAACCCTCCGCGAAATCTTAAGGAATTAAACAAACTGGTCGTCGGGAGCCAGCAGAAGCTCGCCGTAACGCTCCATCAACCCGTCTCGCAACTGGCAGAAAGCGGGAATATAGACGTTCAAGATGCGCTGGATCAAATCTTGAGCGAGCTTGTTGTCATAGATATGTACGTTCGTGTTGCGGTCTCTAAGCATATCTAGCCAGGCCGCCTCATCAATGAAGTCGTAGAATCGGTAGGACTCCTTCAAGATGGCACGAGGAGACCCCGACGCGGCAAGCGTGGCGCCCTCATACTCGAGTAGACGCTTAAGGAGCGTAATTGAGATACCGAAAACCTGCTCATAGATATACACACATCCGGAGACAACATAGTCGTTGTCGAAATCTTGGAATCGAGCTGTCTCTAGCAGTGCCAGACGCGAATCAAAGGCTTCGTACGACTTCACGAAAGCCAGCCCCTAAAGCTTAATATCGAAGTTGATCTCGGGGACGGCGGCTAGGTCGGCCAACGTCACGCCGTCGACGTACTTTTCGATCACGTCGTCCAGACCGCGCCAGAACTTGACCGTTGAGCACAGATCACTGCGGGTGCAGCTGTTGTCGATGCCATCGCACGCCACCGGAGCCGTGCTGCCCTCGACGGCACGCAGGATGTCGCCGGCACGCACTTCGGCCGGGTCCTTGGCCATCATGTACCCACCGCCCTTGCCGCGCACGCTCTTGAGCAGGCCCGCCTTCATAAGCGGACGAACCAGCTGTTCCAAGTACTTTTGTGAGATATGCTCGCGGTCGGCGACCTCGCGCAGGGCAATCTTGCCTTCGGCGTCGCCCAACGCCGCGATATAGATCATCAGCCGGAGGGCATAGCGGCCCTTGGAAGAAATGAGCATACCTACCCTTCCATCGTTCCCGGGACAACATAACCAAGAGTATTTGTCCCAAATCTTACGTACGCGGGACAGCAATCCTGGTAATTTTGTCCCACAATCTGAAAAGTCGAGTGGATTAGTCGGGTTTTCCCTTGACTAACGCCGAACCCATAGTAACTTTATTCCGAGAAGATTCCTAGGGTTTCGTACACCTATGAGTACACCATATACAGAGAGGGACAGCATGAGCGCAAATCCGCTGCTTTCCATCGAGGGTCTCACCGCCTCCGTGGACGAGAAGACCATCCTCCACAACGTCA
The DNA here is from genome assembly GCA_900557505.1 of uncultured Collinsella sp. Classification (GTDB taxonomy): domain Bacteria; phylum Actinomycetota; class Coriobacteriia; order Coriobacteriales; family Coriobacteriaceae; genus Collinsella. Next base: position 2,012 of record USTC01000048.1, on the reverse strand, counting down.
ACCTCAACGTCGCCACCGGCGAGACCCATGTGCTGATGGGCCCCAACGGCGCCGGCAAGTCCACCCTCGGCCACCTGGTCATGGGCGACCCCGTTTACACCGTTAACGACGGCCGCATCGTCTTTGACGGCCAGGACATCACCGAGCTCACCACCGACAAGCGCTCCCGTGCCGGCCTGTTCCTGAGCTTCCAGGCCCCGGTCGAGATCCCGGGCGTGCCGCTGTCGAGCTTTTTGCGCGCCAGCATCGCCGGCCGCCCCGGCCTGGAGATGAAGGGCAAGGAGTTCCGCCGTCGCGTCAAGGAGCTCGCGGCCGAGCTCAACATGGATACCGCCTACCTCAACCGCGAGCTGGGCGTGGGCTTCTCGGGCGGCGAGAAAAAGAAGGTCGAGATGCTCCAGCTTCTGCTGCTGCAGCCCAAGCTCGCCATCCTGGACGAGACTGACTCCGGCCTGGACGTCGACGCCCTTTCCACCGTCAGCCACGGCATGGACGCCTACCGCAAGAGCTGCGACGGCTCTATGCTCATCATCACGCACAACACGCGCATCCTGGAGCACCTGGATGTCGACCGCGTCCACGTTATGGTCAAGGGCCACATCGTGCGCGAGGACGACGCCTCGCTGATCCCCTGGATCGACAAGAACGGCTTTGAGACCTTCGAGCGCGAGGCCGCCGAGCAGCGCGCCCAGGTCGAGGCCGCCGCTGCCGAGCAGCAGGCGTAAAGGGGCGACGCAATGACCAAGAACCGCACCGAGGTCGCGGACATCGACCGCAGCCTCTACGACTTCACCTATGGCGAGGAGGGTTTCGAGCGACTCGACGCCGGCATCACGCCCGACATCGTGCGCGAGATCAGCGCCAAGAAGGACGAGCCGCAGTGGATGCTCGACCTGCGCCTCAAGTCCCTCGATATCTTCAACCGTTTTCCCGACCCGACGTGGGGTCCCTCCATCGAGGGCCTGAACATGGACAACATCGTCACCTACGTCAAGCCCAACACCGACCAAAAGCACGACTGGGAGTCGGTGCCCGACGACATCAAGAACACCTTTGAGCGCCTGGGCATCCCCGAGGCCGAGCGCAGCTATCTGGCGGGCGTCGGCGCACAGTACGACTCCGAGCTCGTCTACCACAACATGCAGGACACCGCATCCAAGATGGGTATCGTCTACTCCGGCATCGAGGAAGCCCTGCACGATCCGCAGTGGGAGCCGCTCATCCACGAGAAGTTTATGACGCTCATCCCGCCCACCGACCACAAGTTTGCGGCCCTGCACGGCGCCGTGTGGTCGGGCGGCTCGTTTGTCTACGTGCCCAAGGGCACCAAGCTTGACTTCCCGTTGCAGAGCTACTTCCGCCTCAACGCCAAGGGCGCCGGCCAGTTTGAGCACACGCTCATCATCGTCGAGGACGACGCCGACCTGCACTTTATCGAGGGCTGCTCCGCGCCCAAGTACAACGTGGCAAACCTCCATGCCGGCGCTGTGGAGCTCTTTGTGGGCAAGCGCGCGCACCTACGCTACTCGACCATCGAGAACTGGTCCAAGAACATGTACAACCTCAACACCAAGCGTGCGCGCGTGGACGAGGACGGCGACATCGAGTGGATCAGCGGCTCCTTCGGCAGCCACGTGGGCTACCTCTACCCCATGAGCGTGCTCAACGGCCGCCGCGCCCGCTCGAGCTTTACCGGCATTACCTTTGCCGGCGCCGGCCAAAACCTCGATACCGGCTGCAAGGTCGTGCTCAACGCGCCCGAGACCTCGGCGACCGTCGAGACCAAGGGCATCTCCAAGAGCGGCGGCATCCAGACGTTCCGCAGCTCCATCGTGGCCACGCCCAAGGCCGAGGGCTCCAAGGCAACCGTGAGCTGCCAGTCACTGATGCTCGACGACCAAAGCCGCTCCGACACCATCCCCGCCATGGACATCCGCGCCAAGAACGTCGACGTCGGCCACGAGGCCACCATCGGCCGCATCGGCGACGACAAGGTATTCTACCTGATGAGC
>USTC01000047.1 GCA_900557505.1 uncultured Collinsella sp. | reverse complement strand
GGTACCGTCGCCAAGCTGCGTGAAGTCGGGATTCCCATCGTTGCGCACCGTGCCCGCCAGGTGCGTCGCGCGGAGTATGGCGACTGGGACCACATTGTCTATATGGACGACGAGAACGCCCGCGGCCTGCGTCGCATCTTTAGCGACGACCCCGACGGCAAGATTACGCGCTTACTCGATTGGACCGAGCGCCCCAGCGACGTGGCCGACCCCTGGTACACCGGCAATTTCGATGCCACGTACCGCGACGTACTTGCCGGTTGCACCGCTATGCTTGAGCAGCTGTAGGCGCTCGGGCGGCGCGGACACACGGGCCACGCCATCGGCATAAAACGAGCGTGGGAGAAAATCCACGCTCATGAATGTGACAAAGGGACTGCCCCTTTGTCACATCCGGGACTGGCCCTAGACCGGCTTGACCTCCAACTTTATCCCCTCGGCGCAGGAGTCGCCCAAAACATCCGAAAGGGCCCAGGTCGCATATAGCGGCAAATAGAGAACCGCTCCGTTGCGCTCAACGTTGCCTCTCGAGAAAACAATCCCGAGCCTTACGCCATATTCAGCCGTATCAAGCACATGACCGAGCGCAGCGTGCGCGTGGTAATAGGAGCCCGATTTAACCTCGATCGGAACAGCCGTCCCATCCGGTCCATCGACCACAAAGTCCACTTCACCGCGCTTTTTTGTCTGATAGTAGTAAAGCTGGCGATTTTGGGCAGCCAGCTGCTGGGCCACCACGTTTTCGTAAATGCCGCCCAGATTGGGCTCTTTGCTATCAAGATACGCCGCTTGGGCGACCCCAACGGGGTAGCGCGCCATCAACATGCCCACATCCGATTGATATAGCTTGAACTGCGATGGCCGTGCCGTCTTGAGCAGGGGCGATTTTGGCTCGGTTACGATATCGGCTTTGAGAGCAACGCCGGCGTCGACAAGCCATACAAAATCTCGCTGATACTTCTCGTAGTGAGCCTTGGGGTCAATGGAATTGAGCACGAAGCGCTTGTTTTCGCCCTCGAGCATAATAGGGAGCTGATCGTAGATGCTCTGTACCTGAAGGGCTCGCCCGCTTGCATACTTGGAGATATCCCGCCGGTACTGTTCGTTGAGCTCTGACTGTAGCTGACGAACAGAGGCAAGGTCGCCCTGCGTGTCAAGGAAACGCTGCACGACCTCCGGCATTCCGCCGACAACGGTATAGGTCCTGAAGTTTGCCATCATCGCGTCATGAATGTAATCAGGAACGGGCCTCTCGCTGATACACGCGTCACGTATCGTTTGGCGAGCCCCCTCGCTCACCCCGATTGCCCAGCAAAACTCCTCAAAATCGAGCGGGAACATCCTAAGCTCGTGAACATACCCCACGGGATAGGACCTGACGCCCTTGAACTGAGTCCCGAGCATTGACCCCGAAAACGCCCAACGGCACCTCCCGTCCTCAACAAGGAACTTTGCCATCGTCATGATGTCGGGGGCCTCTTGGACCTCATCGATAAACACGAGCGTTTTGCCTGGCGCAATCGACTTTCCCGAAAGAAGCGTCACCCTGCTGATGAAATCATCGGCATCCCGCGCCTCAAGAAGAGCATCTTTTGCCTGGCGGTTTTCCATGAGGTTAAGCTCGATGTAGGTTGCATGGTTGGCTTTGCCAAATGCGCGAATCGAATAGCTTTTGCCAATCTGGCGAGAACCCGTAATGAACAAGGCCTTTTGCTCGGAAGACTTCAGCCAACGCTCCAGCTCTGCCGCTATTTTTCTACGCAGCATAGGCTCTCCCCTCGGTGTCATCGAATGAAATGCAAAGTTTTATATGGTTGATTATCGATGAAACGCAGAATTTTTAGAACCTAAAATCGAATGAAATGCAGAGATTTGAGATTATAAGTAAAAGAAGGGGCACCACCGGCGAATGTGGCAAAGGGGCTGTCCCTTTGTCACATTGCGCTCGACTACTCGTCAACGATCTCGGCAAGCCAGACGTTCAGTGTATCGACTTCGGGGCAACAGAACTTTGCCGTGCCGGGCTCGTTGCCAGGCACGGTTCCGCCATAGCGCAGGATATCGATATAGGGAAAGCCCACATGGCAGGCCATGGCGCACATCTTGCCGCGGTCTCGGTCGAAGTCAAAAACGTCGCCCGGCTTGTGACCATGGTGGCAGCGGCACGCACCCAGCTGGTCCACGCAGCTCACGCGGATACGCGGACGCTTGCCACGCGGCGCGCCGAGCGGCTTGTTCTCGCCCGCAGGCTTGATGCCGCCCTCGCCAGCATTACTCATGGTCAACCACATCCAGGCAGGCCTCGATGGGAAGGCCAGCCGACTTGTCCTCTTGGTCGGCATTGCGCTCGATAAGCTCAGCCACCACACGCATGGCATCGGCCGTCGCGCGCTGCAGACTCCAACCGGCCATCACGCGGCCGACGAGCACCGCCGAAAACGTGTCGCCCGTGCCCGGGAAATAGACCGGAATGAGCTCAAAGGGAATCGTAAAGTACTCCCCCGCCACATGGTCGTAACCGATAACCGCATTCGTGCCATTGACTACGGCGCTCGTAATGACCACAGATTTGGCACCCAGCTCGCGCACGGCGTCCACAAGGTCGCGGGCCTCATCGGGCGTAATTTGCTCGGCGATAGGCCTATCGGCAAGCAGGCACGCCTCGGTATAGTTGGGTACCGCGTAGTCTGCGCACTCCAGCAGGTGCCGCATAAGGCCAATCGTGGACTCGGGCACGCCGGCGTAGAGCTTACCGTTGTCGCCCATGATGGGGTCGACGAACACCTTGGTGCCCTTTTGCGCACGGCGGTGGCAAAAGTCCGAGATGATGCGCGTCTCTTCCTCGGTCACGATAAAGCCGGTCGAGATGGCGTCGAACTCAAAGCCGAGCTCCTCCCAGATAGCGAGGCTTTGACGCACGTACTCGGTGGTGTCGTGGATGTAGAACTTGGGGTAGTTGAGCGTGTCGGAAACGAGCGCCGTCGGCAGGTTATGGATACGGTAACCCATGTGCGACAGCACCGGCAGCATGGCGGAAAGCGCGACCTTGCCGTAGCCGCACATATCGTTAATCAGCAGCAGCTGAGTATTCTTCATGAGAGTCCCCCTTGGGTCGGGCGCGGCGCAACGGCGCCACAGTGCAACTAAGTGTAGCGCAGGGGACGTTGCGAGCGGAGTCGAGCGGCACGAAGGGCAAATTGTTGCGGAAAGGTTTCGGAAATGGGAGGCAAATCGCAAAGAGGAAGTTAGCCGTTGGGGACGTTCTTAAATGACTAGTCAAACAAGAACGTCCCCAACGGCTAACCCAACGATTATCAGCACAAGGAGTGTCCCCAAGTGCCGGCACATAAGGAACGTCCCCAAGCGCCAAAACGACTGGCCGGGCAACGCCGATGTTTTGGCGAAGTCAGCGAAAACCCACCAGAGCGAGCAAGGTGCCTTGAAACGAGGCGGCATTGACCTTCTGGTCATGCCGCCGAAGTTGAAAGGCAGATTGCCGCTTAGGAGCGTTTGCAGCGTCGAGCGGTTACGGCGTTTGGCAAAACGCCGTAACTTAATAAGTTTGGTACCTTGACATTGATTTCTCACGCTCCTAAATTGGTTAGGCACAAAACAATTCCACTACCTAACTAAAGAGAGGAGCGAAGCTTAGATATGTGTGTTGAACCACTCGTCCTTCCGCATGAGCCCGGCGGTGACCCGTCGCAACCGGTAGACATACCCGAAGCGGTCAGCGCTGAAGACAAACTCGCCAAGCGCATCCTGAGCGGCCTGGGCTTTTGCGGCCATTACATGCATTTTCATGGCGGAGGCGTGTCCGGCAAGGCGCCCATTATCTGCCTGCTGGCCAAACAGCCCGGCGGCGAGATGTCGCAGCAGGAACTCGGCATGCACTTTGACCTCAAGCCGGGGTCGCTTTCCGAAATCCTGTCCAAGCTCGAGGTCAACGGCCTCATTGAACGCAGCCGTAACCCCAAGGATCGACGGCAACTCACCATTCGCCTGACCGAAACCGGCCGGGAAAACGCCCGCATCGACCAGGCGGCCCGCATCCGCTTTAGAAAACAGGCCTTTAGCGCGCTCACCCACGACGAACGCGAGGACCTCGCCGAAATGCTCGATAAAATCCGCGTAACCTGGGAGGAACTGGATGATTAAAACCCTCATGGGCAGCATCCGCGACTATATGAAAGTCACCGTTGCCACGCCGTTGCTCGTGCTTGGCGAGGTGCTCTGCGAGATGCTGATTCCATTTATCACCGCCAACCTGATCGACGCCATCAAAGACGGCGCCACCGTAGCCGAGATGCTTCCCACTGCAGGCTTTTTGGTGCTCATCGCGCTGACGTCACTTGCTTTTGGCGCCGCGGCCGGCGTCACCTGCAGCCATGCGAGCTGCGGGTTCGCCAAGAACCTGCGTCACGACCTGTTCTACAAGATCCAGACGTTCAGCTTTGCCAACATCGATGAGTTCTCGAGCTCCTCGCTCGTCACGCGCCTGACCACCGACATCAACAACGTGCAGCAGGCCTTTATGATGATCATCCGTATCGCCGTGCGCGCGCCACTGGTATTGATCTTCGCCTTTACCATGGCGTTTATCATGGGCGGCAGCGTCGCCATGGTCTACCTGGTCATCATTCCGCTGCTGGGCTTTGGACTGTTCTTTATCATCTTTAAGGTGCGCCCCATCTTCTCGCGCGTGTTCCATAAGTACGACGCCCTTAACGAGTCCGTCGAGGAAAACGTCACCGGCATGCGCGTGGTCAAGAGCTATGTGCGCGAAGACTTTGAGAAGGAGAAGTTCGCGACCGCCGCACGCGACGTCCAGATGGACTTCACCCGCGCCGAGAAGCTGCTGGCCTTTAACAACCCCATGATGAACATCTGCGTCAACGGCGCGTTTGTCGTCATCATCTACCTGGGCTCCAAGCTCATCATCACGAGCCAGGGCACGCTGTTCGACGTGGGCCAGCTCTCCTCGATCTTTACCTATGGTTTCCAGGTCCTCATGAGCCTGATGCAGCTGTCGATGATCTTTGTCATGGTGACCATGGCCGACGAATCGGCGCACCGCATTACCGAGGTGTTGGCCGCCGAGCCCACGATCGCCGATCCCGCCGAGCCCGTGCTCGAGGTCGCCGACGGTTCCATCGACTTTGACCACGTGAGCTTTAAGTATTCCGCGCATGCGAAGCGCCAGGCGCTCGACGATATCGACCTGCACATTAAGAGCGGCGAGACCATCGGCATCATCGGCGGCACTGGCTCGGCCAAGTCCACGCTCGTAAACCTCATCGCCCGCCTGTACGACGCCACCGAGGGCACCGTGCGCGTGGGCGGCACGGACGTGCGCGACTACGACCTGGACGCACTGCGCCACCAGGTCGCCATGGTGCTGCAGAAAAACGTGCTGTTTAGCGGCACCATTGCCGAGAACCTGCGCTGGGGCGATCCGAATGCCACCGACGAAGAGGTCCGCGAGGCCGCGCACCTGGCCTGCGCCGACGAGTTTGTCGATGGCTTCCCCAAGGGCTACGACACCTGGATCGAGCAGGGCGGCTCCAATGTTTCCGGCGGTCAGAAGCAGCGCCTGTGCATTGCGCGTGCCCTGCTGCGTCGCCCCAAGATCTTGATCCTGGACGACTCCACCAGCGCCGTCGACACCAAGACCGACGCCAAGATCCGCGCAGGGCTGGCAAGCTATCTGCCCAACACGACCAAGCTCATCATCGCCCAGCGTATTAGCTCCGTGCAGGATGCCGATCGTATCATCGTCATGGAGGGTGGCCGCATCGCGCAAATCGGCAACCATGACGAGCTACTCAAGACGAGCGAGATCTATCGCGAGACCTTTAACTCGCAAAACAAGATGTCTGCCGAAGGCGAAGGGGCCGTCGAGGCCGGCACCGAGGCATCCGCAACGCAAGCTCAGACCCAGGAAGGAGGCGAGGCACATGAGTAAGGCAACGACCGCCGAGCGCGCGCTCAACCGCAAGGGCGGCACCATGTCGCGCCTCATCAAGACGCTTTTTGGCTTCTACCCCGTGCTTTTGCCCCTCGTCGTCGCCGGCGTGGTGCTCTGCGCCATCATCAACTCCATCGGCGCGACCTTCCTTCAGAGCGCCCTGCAGATTATTAGCGACTCGTGGCAGTCGGGCGATTGGGAAGTCGCGCAGCCCAAGATCGCACAGCTCGTGACCACCCTCGCCTGCATCTACGGCGTCGGCATCCTGTCCTCACTGTTCTGGAACCGCGCCATGGCCATCGTCACGCAGGGCTCGCTGGAGAAACTGCGCGAGAAGATGTTCAACCGCATGCAGGACCTGCCGATCCGCTACTTCGACACGCACCAGCGCGGCGACATCATGAGCCACTACACCAACGACATCGATACGCTGCGCCAGATGATCAGCCAGTCGCTGCCCAACCTGCTCATGACGGTCATCGTCATCGCCACGGTGTTCTTTATCATGCTGTACTACAGCGTGTGGATGTGCCTGGTCATTGTGGCAGGCGTCGCCTTTATGACCTTTATGACCAAGCTGCTCGGCTCCAACTCCGCGCGTTTCTTTATTGCGCAGCAGACCGAACTCGGCGTGGTCGAGGGCCATATCGAGGAAGTCATGAACGGCCAGAAGGTCGTCAAGGCATTCTGCCACGAGTCTGCCGCCGAGGCCGATTTTGACGAGCGCAACGAAAAGCTCTTCGAGGTCTCGCAGAAGGCCAACATGTACGCCAACATCCTCATGCCCATCCTTATGAACCTGGGCAATCTGCTCTACGTGCTGGTCGCACTGGCAGGCGGCATTTTCCTGGCGCTGGGCGTGCCCAACCTGAGCATCTCGGGCATGGCGCTGTCCATCGCCGTCGTGGTGCCGTTCCTCAACATGACCAAGCAGTTCTGCGGACAGATCGGTCAGATCTCGCAGCAGATCAACGCCGTGGTCATGGGCCTCGCCGGCGCCGACCGCATCTTTGAGCTCATCGACGAGGAGCCCGAAGCCGACGAAGGCTATGTGACGCTCGTCAATGCGCAGGTGAACCCCGATACCTGGCAGCTCGAGGAGGCCGACCACCATACCGGCATGTGGGCATGGAAACATCCGCACCGCGCAACCGGCGAGATCGAGTACGTGCCACTGCGCGGCGACCTGGTCATGGACAACGTCGACTTTGGCTACACGCCCGACCA
>USTC01000046.1 GCA_900557505.1 uncultured Collinsella sp. | reverse complement strand
ACCTTGAGGTCCCAGTACAAAAACATCGCCCGTGTGGTCAAGCCGCACGGAAGGAAGGGGGAGGTCCTCGCGCAGCCGCTGCGGGGGCTTCCTTCTGTATTGGAGCCGGGTATGCGTGTCGCCTTGACGCCGCCGGCGCTCAAGCGCGACCGTTTTTGCACGGTCGTGTCCGTCACCGATACGGGCGATGGCGATCTGGTCTCGTTTGAGGGCATAGACGACTTGACGGCCGCCGAGGGCATCACCGGATGCTATGTGCTGGCCAATCGTGACGACTTTGAGCTCGATTCGCTCGACGCCGCCTATAGCGACCTCATGGGTCGCGAGGTGGTCGACGAGCGCTTTGGTTCGCTCGGCACGATTGTCGAGATCATGTCGACGCCCGCCAACGATGTTTGGGTTGTCGAGGGTGATCGGTACGGCGAGGTGCTGATTCCCGTGATCGAGCAGGTTGTGCTCGATCTTCCCGACACAGGAACAATTTCCGTCCACGTTATGGACGGCTTGATCGATATGGACAAGTAGGGAGGACAGCATGCTGATTGAGACCCTTTCGGTCTTTCCCGAGATGTTTGAGCCCGTCATGTCCACGTCGATCTTGGGCCGCGCCCGCAAGGCCGGCCTTTTTGATTTTAAGGCGTATAACCTGCGCGACTGGACGCACGATCGTCATCGTACCGTCGATGAGGAGCCGTATGGCGGCGGGCAGGGCATGCTCATGAAGGTCGAGCCCATTGCCGAGGCAATCGAGGCCATCAGCTCCGAGGGTCCCAAGCCCACCGTGGTGTTCTTCACCCCCTGCGGCGAGCCCTTTACGCAGCATGTGGCCGAGCGCCTGCTCAAAAGCGAGCGCTTGCTGTTTGTGTGCAGCCGTTACGAGGGCGTCGATGAGCGCGCATATGCGTATGCCGACGAGCGCCTGTCGATCGGCGACTACGTGCTCACGGGAGCTGCCCGCTATGGTCGTAGCCGATGCCGTCGTACGGCTCATTCCCGGAGCCTTGGGCGACGAGATGAGCAACGTGGACGAGTCCTTCTCGACCGCTGAGGACGGTGGCCTGCTCGAGTACGCGCAGTACACCCGCCCCGCCGAGTTCAATGGCGAGGGCGTGCCTCCGGTGCTCGTAAGCGGCGACCACGCCAAGGTCGATGCCTGGCGTCGCAAGAATGCCATCGAGCGTACCTGTCGCTGGCGTCCCGATCTTATCGAGACGGCACACCTTACGCCCGAGGAGCGCGCGTATGCGCAAGAGATTCTGGACGCATCGTATTCGCAGAGCGAGGAGTGAGAATGGTCCCATCGCAGCATTCCGTTCTAAAGGGTGCGTTTGAGTGGGTCGTGGTTGTCGCAATCGCACTGGTCGCCACCTTCTTGATTCGCTCGTTTGTGGTCGAACCCTTTGTGGTGCCTACCGGTTCCATGGAGTCCACGATCGAGATCGGAGACCAGATCCTGGCGCAAAAGGTGAGCCTCGAGCTTGGGCAGCCCGTCAAACAGGGCGATATCGTGGTGTTCCACAACCCCGATGCCACGTCCGAGCATGATGTGCTGGTAAAGCGCGTCATCGCCACGGCCGGTCAGACGGTCGATCTGCAGGACGGCAAGGTCGTCGTCGATGGCCAGGCGCTCGACGAGGACTATACGACTGGCATGAGCTGGCCGCTTTCGGTCCAAGCCCCCGGCGCTCAGGTGAGCTATCCCTACACCGTCCCTGACGACTGTGTGTGGGTGATGGGCGACAACCGCGAGAACTCTGCTGACTCCCGCTACTTTGGCCCGGTCGACCGCTCCGACTTGATCGCCGTGGCGCTTGTGCGCTACTGGCCGCTCAACCGTATCGGCGCTATCGATTAAAAACCGCTATAGTACAGTACCTAACCGTGTAATCGTTTCGACGAGGGGATATTAGAGGCATGAACGCTTCATCGCTTTCCTTCCAAGACATCATCCTGCGCCTCCAGCAGTACTGGGGCGAGCAGGGCTGCGTCATTATGCAGCCCTATGACTCCGAGGTCGGTGCCGGTACCTTCCATACCGCGACCACGCTGCGCTCGCTCGGTCCCGCCGAGTGGCGCACCTGCTATGCGCAGCCCTGCCGCCGTCCCACCGACGGCCGCTACGGCGAGAACCCCAACCGCATGCAGCACTACTATCAGTTCCAGGTGCTCATCAAGCCCTCGCCGGTCAATGCCCAGGAGCTCTACCTGGGTTCGCTGGCCGCCATTGGCCTGGACCCCAATGACCATGACGTCCGCTTTGTCGAGGACGACTGGGAGAGCCCGACGCTCGGCGCTTGGGGCCTTGGCTGGGAAGTCTGGCTTAATGGCATGGAGGTCACGCAGTTTACGTACTTCCAGCAGGTGGGCGGCATCGAGGTCGACCCCGTGCCCGTCGAGATCACCTATGGCCTGGAGCGCATCGCCATGTACGCCCAGGGCGTTAACTCGGTCTACGACCTGGTGTGGAGCTACCTGCCCGACGGCACGCCCATGACCTACGGCGACGTGTTCCTGGAGAACGAGCGCGAGTTCAGCGCTTACAACTTTGAGGTTGCCAACGTCGAGATGATGCGTCAGAAGTTTGACGACTACGAGGCCGAGTGCCACTCCTGCCTGGAGCGCAAGCTGCCGCTGCCGGCATATGACTGCGTCATGAAGTGCAGCCATGCCTTCAATCTGCTCGATGCCCGCGGTGCGCTGTCCGCAGTCGAGCGCGCCAACTACATCCTGCGCGTCCGCGCCGTCGCCAAGGCGTGCTGCGAGGCCTATATGGCCGAGGTCGCCGGAATCAACGAGAATGCCGATCAGGAAGGCGAGGTGGCGTAAGCCATGGCAGACGCTAAGGATTTCCTGTTTGAGATCGGTACGGAGGAAATGCCCTCTGCACCGCTGAACAATGCCGTCAAGCAGCTTGGCACTATGATTGCCAAGGGTCTCGACGAGGCCGGTTTGGCCCACGGCGAGGTCCGTGTGATTTCGAGCCCGCGTCGCCTGGCTGCACTCGTTGCCGACGTCGCTACCGCGACCGATGAGGTTCACGAGGTCAAGCGTGGTCCCGCGGCCAACATTGCCTTTGACGCTGACGGTAACGCCACCAAGGCCGCCCAGGGCTTCGCCCGCAAGTGCGGTGTGGCTGCCGAGGATCTGGTCCGTCGCGAGGACACCGACGGTCGCGAGTACGTCTTTGCCGAGAAGAACATCCCTTCCGCCCCGGCCACCCCGATCCTGACGGCCCTGTGCGAGAAGACCATCGCCGGCCTGCAGTGGCCCAACTACCGCTCTCAGCGCTGGGGTCACGAACACGCCACGTTCGTGCGTCCGGTCCGCTGGATCTGCTGCCTTTTGGGCGAGGACGTCGTGCCCGTGTCGTTTGCCGACGTGACGAGCGGCAACACCACGCGCGGCCATCGCGTCCTGGGCCCCGGTGACCATGTGGTCGCCAGCCCCGCTGTTTACGAGCAGGTGCTCGAGGACGCCGGCGTGCTCTCTGCCGGGCGCCGTCGCGAGGCCATCCTTGCCGGCATCGCCGAGGTCGAGGCTGCGCGCCCCGGCTGCCACGTCGATACGCCCAAGAAGGTCTTTGAGGAGGTCATCAACCTCTGCGAGTGGCCGACGGTGCTCGTCGGTACCTTCGATGAGGAGTTCCTCAAGGTCCCGCACGAGATCATCTGTGAGTCTATGCTCACCAACCAGCGCTACTTCCCGATTTATGACGGCGAGGGCAAGCTGACGCGTGAGTTCGTGATCGTCTCCAACAGCAAGCCCGAGAATGCCGAGCGCGTGATCGACGGCAACGAGCGTGTCGTGCGCGCCCGCCTGGATGACGCCAAGTTCTTCTACGAGGAGGATCTGAAGATCTCCCTCGACGAGTTCCGTGAGCGTCTGGCCAAGGTCGCCTTCCAGGAGAAGCTCGGCAGCGTGCTCGCCAAGTCCGAGCGTATTGAGCAGCTTGCGCTCGCTATTGCCCGCGAGGCTCACCTGGGCGCCCACCTGGCCGCCGATGCCGGCCGCGCCGCTCACCTGTGCAAGGCCGACCTGGTGTCCAACGCCGTCGTCGAGTTCACGAGCCAGCAGGGCGTGATGGGTGGTTACTACGCTATCGCGATGGGGGAGAACGACGAGGTCGCTCACGCTATTCGCGATCACTATCGTCCCCGCTTTGCTGGCGACGAGCTGCCCGAGGGCACCGCTGGCTGCATCGTGGCCTGCGCCGACAAACTCGATACCATTGCCGGCATCTTTGCCATCGGCGAGTCCCCGACCGGCTCTTCCGACCCGTACGCGCTGCGTCGTGCCGCCATCGGTATCATCAACATCCTTCGCGACCGTCTGCCGATCGACCCCACGTCGCTCATCGACTTTGCGCTCGAGCTCTATAGCGAGCAGGGCATTGAGTTCGACGCCGCCGAGGTCGCCCAGCAGGTTCGCGACTTCTTCCACGGCCGTTTGGTGAGCATGGCCCGCGACGAGAAGATTCCGGCCGACACCGTTGCCGCCGTTTCCGCGGTGCACATCATTGCCCCGTCGGTCTTCTTCGCCCGCTGCGCCGCCCTCGATGAGGCCCGCAAGAACGACGCCGAGACCTTCGACAACCTGGCGACCGCTTACGCCCGCGCGGCGCATATCTCCAAGCCCGAACTGGGCGCGGAGTACGACCGCGCTCTGATGGGCGAGGTCGAGCTTGCGCTTGCCGACGCCTCCGAGGCCGCTCAGACCGCCGTCGATGCCGCCCTTGCTGCCGAGGATTACCCTGCCGCGTTTGCCGCTCTGGCCGCCCTGCGCGCGCCCATCGACCGTTTCTTCGACGAGGTTATGGTCATGGACAAGGACGAGCAGCTCCGCGATAATCGCCTTAAGCTGCTTAACCGCTTCGAGGCCGTTTTCTCCGGCATCGCCAACATCGGTGAGCTTGCTCGCAAAAAGTAAGCTAGCCTGCGCATAAGCGCAAAAGGAGCCCCGCATGGATTGCCCGGTCACCGCTCGTCCCACCGTTATCGTTATCTCCGACTCGCTCGGTGATACCGCTTGTGAGGTGGTGCTTGCGGCGTCCGGGCAATTTGATGAAGGGGCTTTTCGTGTTTTACGTCTGTCTAAGGTGACCTCGGTGGAGCAGGTCAAGTCGTTTGTGGGCCCGCGAGTCGATGCCGACCATCGTGATATCGCCGTGTTCCATACCATCGTCGATCCGCCGCTTCGTGCTCGCGTGCTCGACTACTTGGGCATGCTGCACATTCGCTCGGTCGACCTGATCGGCCCGACGCTTGCCGTGCTGTCGTCGCTCATCGGTGTGCCTCCCAAGGGCGTTGCGGGTGTGATTCACAAGACCGACGATCGCTATTTCCATCGTATCGAGGCCATGGAGTATTTCGTTGAGCACGATGACGGGCGCGGCTGCGATGATCTGTCGGATGCCGATATCGTGCTGCTGGGCGTGTCGCGCACATCCAAGACGCCGTTGTCGATGTATTTGGCCTATCAGGGCTACAAGGTCGCCAACGTTCCGTTGGCGCACGGTATGGAGCCGCCCAAGTCGATTTACGAGGTCGATCCGTTGCGGTTGTTCGGCTTGATTTCGACCGTCGATGTGATTTCCGAGATTCGCGATAGCCGCCTTGGCGATGACTACGCCCGCGCCGTCGCCGGCTCCTATGCCGAGCCCGAGAGTGTGCGCAGTGAGCTCGAGGAGGCTCGTGCCCTCATGAAGCGTCTGGGTTGCTTTGTGGTGCGCACCGACGGCAAGGCGATCGAGGAGAGTGCCTCCGAGATCATCGCCCACCTCGAAGAGATTCAAGAGGCAAGAGCCCGCCGTGCCGCCCGCCGCGCTCAACAAAAGTAGCTAATTTGTGACTTAAGTTACAGCTATTTGCTAAATCGTTTTAGCAGTTTCTACCGCTTCTGACCTGCAACTACACTGCAGTGGTATCTTCATAAGGTAACCAACTTTACCTACCGTTTACCGCCAGTTTTAGCACGTTTACCAAACCGCGTATCCTCTGCTCAAGCCCGTTCAAAACCCGCCGTATAGTTCCCTCACGGCCCGCATCCGGCGGGTCGATTCGTTACCACGGTCGCGCGCGAGAGCGCATGGAAGGGGAAGTATCGTGAGCGATTGCAAGAGGGTTTACCGTTTTGGAACCGATGCCCAGGGCGCTTGTGTCACCGAGGGCGACAAGTCCATGAACTTCGTGCTTGGCGGCAAAGGCGCTAACCTTGCCGAGATGAGCCGTATCGGCCTGCCGGTTCCCGGTGGCTTTACCATTACCTGCCAGACCTGCGTCGAGTACTCTGGTGCCGGCAACGTCTGGCCCGAAGGCGCGCTCGACGAGATCGTTGCTGCCGAGGCCGACCTCGAGGCCCGTTGCGGCAAGAAGCTCGGCGACGCTCGTGACCCGCTGCTCGTCTCGGTGCGCTCGGGCGCTCCGTTCTCCATGCCCGGCATGATGGACACGGTCCTCAACCTGGGCCTCAACGACGACTCCGTTCAGGGCCTTATCGCCCAGACGCAGAACCCGCGCTTTGCCTGGGACAGCTATCGTCGCTTTATCCAGATGTTCTCCAACGTCGTCATGGGTGTCGATGCCGACTTGTTCGAGAATGCCCTGACCCAGGCCCGCCTGGTCGCCGGCGTTCGCGTCGACTCCGAGCTTTCGGCCGAGGACCTGCAGGAGCTCGTTGAGACCTTTAAGGGCATTTTCTCCGACAACGTCGAGGCTGTACCCCGAGCTCGAAGTCGCGGACGGCAAGCCCGTTTTCCCGCACGATCCGGAGCTCCAGCTTCTCCTTGCTATCCAGGCCGTCTTTGGTAGCTGGATGAACGAGCGTGCCTGCATCTACCGCAAGCAGCACGGCATTTCCGATGACCTTGGCACCGCCGTCAACGTCCAGGCCATGGCCTTTGGCAATAAGGGCGAGACCTCGGCGACCGGTGTCGCCTTTACGCGCAACCCGGCCGACGGCACCAAGGAGTTCTACGGTGACGTTCTAGTCAACGCCCAGGGCGAGGACGTCGTCGCCGGCATCCGCAACACCGAGCCCATCGCTGACCTCAAGACCACGCCGGGCCTCGAGTCCGCAGGTGAGGAGCTTGAGCGTGTCTTCCTGACGCTTGAGGATCACTACCGCGATATGTGCGACATCGAGTTCACCATCGAGCAGGGCAAGCTCTGGATGCTCCAGACCCGCGTGGGCAAGCGTACCG
>USTC01000045.1 GCA_900557505.1 uncultured Collinsella sp. | reverse complement strand
GTCGCCGATACTTTCTATTTCTGAAATCTCGCGCAGCATGGCGCGTATCCGCAAGGAGGAGGCTGCCGTCGTCGAGGTCCAGTAAGGGCTCGCGGCGCATATATCTGCAGATAAAGTTAGGTTTTTCTAACTTAATGCAGCAACTTTAAAGCACATTATCCAGCCTGCGCGGAGAAAGCAGCGCAGGCACACAAGGAAGAAGGATTGAATGGCGGATTCTCAGATCCATGTCGCGCTGGCGGGTAACCCCAACTGCGGCAAGACCACGCTTTTCAACCTGATCACCGGCGCCAACGGCTACGTTGGCAACTGGCCCGGCGTCACGGTTGAGAAAAAGGAGGCCAAGCTCCTAAGCGACAAGAACGTTACCATCACGGACCTCCCTGGCATCTACTCGCTTTCCCCCTACAGCCCCGAGGAGCAGTGCTCGCGCGATTACCTCATGAGCGGCGAGCCCGATGTCGTCGTCCAGGTGGTCGACGCCACCAACCTTGAGCGCAACCTGTACCTGGCGCTTCAGGTTATCGAGACCGGCCTGCCCGTGGTCGTTGCCCTCAACATGGCCGACTTGGTCGAGAAGAACGGTGACAAGATCGACACGGACAAGCTCTCCAAGAAGCTCGGCTGCCCGGTCATGATGATCTCGGCCCTTAAGAACAAGGGCATCAAGGAGCTGTTCGAGCAGGTTAAGAAGTCCGCTGCTTCCAAGGGCCAGGTGCCGGAGCACAAGTTCGATTCCTCCATCGAGGACGTTCTGGACCACATCGAGAACAATCTGCCGGCGAGCGTTCCCGCCAACAAGCGTCGCTACTACGCTGTCAAGCTGTTTGAGCGCGATGCGGACGCCTGCAAGCTCATCAACCTCACCAAGGAGAAGGCCACTCGCGTTGAGCAACTGGTCGCCCAGTGCGAGCAGGACTGTGACGACGATGCCGAGTCCATCATCACCGGCGAGCGCTACGGCGTCATCGCGCACATCATCGATGAGTGCCTCACCAAGGCTCCTGCCAAGATGAGCACCTCCGAGAAGATCGACCGCGTGGTTACCAACCGTATTCTGGGCCTGCCGATCTTTGTGGTCATCATGTTCTGCGTGTACTACATCGCCGTTTCTACCTTGGGCGGCACGGTGACCGACTTCACCAACGACCAGCTCTTTGGTACCGACGGTTGGTATGTGCTCGGCCAGGGTCGCGGCGCCTACGACGCAGCTGTCGAGGCCGCGGGCGATGCTGCCGATTCGGTTGATCCGGCGGAGTATGGCCCGTATGTTCCGGGTATTACCACCATGGTCCACGACGCCCTCGTGGCGGGCGGCACCGAGGACGGTGGCCTGGTCGATTCGCTGGTCTGCGACGGCATCGTCGGCGGCCTGGGCGCCATCTTCGGCTTTGTGCCGCAGATGTTCTTGCTGTTCGTCATGCTGTCCTTCCTGGAGGACTGCGGCTATATGGCCCGCGTTGCCTTCATCATGGACCGCGTGTTCCGCCGCTTTGGCCTGTCCGGTAAGTCCTTTATCCCCATGCTCGTGTCCTCGGGCTGCGGCGTCCCCGGCGTCATGGCCACCAAGACCATCGAGAACGAGAAGGACCGCCGCATGACGGTCATGACCACCACGTTCATCCCCTGCGGCGCCAAACTGCCGATCATCGCCCTGCTCATGGGCTCCATCATCGGCGATTCTTCCACCACCGCCGCGTGGATTAGCCCGCTCTTCTACTTCCTGGGCGTCTTTGCCGTCATTGCCTCGGGCCTCATGCTCAAGAAGACCAAGCTCTTCGCCGGTCGCCCGACGCCGTTTGTCATGGAGCTTCCCGCCTACCACTTCCCGGCGATTCGCTCTTGGGCGCTGCACGTGTGGGAGCGCTGCTGGGCCTTTATCAAGAAGGCCGGCACGGTCATCTTCGCGTCCACCGTCGTGGTGTGGTTTCTCTCCAACTTTGGTAGCTACAACGGTTCCTTTGGCTTCCTGCCTGCGATGGACGGCATCCCCGAGGAGTTTATGGACTACTCCGTGCTTGCCATGCTGGGCAACCTGGTCGCCTGGATCTTCGCCCCGCTCGGCTTTAGCACCTGGCAGGCCACCGCGCTGACTGTCTCTGGCCTCGTCGCCAAGGAGAACGTCGTCGCCACCGCCGGCTCGCTGCTGTCCGTCGCCGACGCGGGCGAGACCGACCCGAGCCTGTGGACCGCGTTTGCCGGCATGTTCCCGACTATGGGCGCTTGCGTTGCCTTTGGCGCATTCAACCTGCTGTGCGCTCCGTGCTTTGCCGCCATTGGCACCATCCGCAACCAGATGGACTCTGGCAAGTGGACCGCGATTGCCATCGGCTACGAGTGCGCCTTCGCTTGGGTGATCGGCCTGTTCATCAACCAGTTCTATAACCTGCTTGTCCTTGGGCAGTTTGGTATCTGGACGGTTGTGGCCATTGTGCTGCTGGTTGCGATGCTCTTCCAGATCTTCCGCCCCATGCCCAAACATGCATGGACCGACGAGGACGAGACCAACACTGCTTCCGCCGCAGTTTCCGCTTAAGTCCGAATAAGGATTAGCCCCTTTCCACGAGCCCGGGTGTCCCAGCGACACTCGGGCTTTTTGGTGCAATGGGGGACAGATTGCTTTGCTCCAGAAGTTAAGATGTGGCGTTTCCGCAGATAAAACCGACCAAAATAAACCTGTCCCTTTTTAGCAGGTAAGAATGGGGTAGAGTAAGTGGTGGTTAACTAGAGGAGGCTTGCTATGGCACCTATCGATATTGTTGTACTGGCTGTTATCGGTATTGCGTTTGTCGCCGTGTGCGTGCGCATCTACCGCAAGGGCACCTGCGCCGACTGCGCTCAGGGTGGCGTTTGCACCGGGCATTGCTCCAACAAAAAGACGTGCGCTGCACTTAAGGGCGTGGACAAAATCACCGAAGACTTGGGCCGCGGCATTCATTAGCCGACCGGCGTTTGGGTATGTTTGACTGCGGATGCGGCAGTTGCTGATACGATAAGTACGTTAGCAACTGCCGCCCAGCGGCTCAAACGAAAGGAACCCTGTATGGAGTCCTCCGCCTATCCGATGCTCTTTAGCCCGATCAAGGTCGGTACGACCGAGGTCAAGAACCGCGTCTTTATGCCGCCGGTGTCCACTAACCTGGCCGATCATGGCTATGTGACCGATGATTTGGTCGATCATTACCGTGCCCGCGCCAAGGGCGGCGTTGGCCTGATCATCACCGAGGTCGTGACGGTCGAGCCCACCTATACCTACCTGCCGGGTGACATGTGCTGCTACGACGACACGTTTATCCCTGGCTGGGAAAAACTCGCCGCGGCCGTCCACGAGTATGGCTGCAAGATCATGCCGCAGCTCTTCCACCCCGCCTACATGGCCTTTAACATTCCGGGCACGCCGCGCCTGATCGCTCCGTCCTTTGTGGGCCCGTCTTACGCCCGCGAGGCGCCGCGCCCCATCACGGTCGATGAGATCCACGAGCTCACGCACCAGTTTGGCGACGCCGCCGTGCGTATGCAAAAGGCTGGCGTCGATGGCGTCGAGGTCCATGCGGCGCACGCCCACGGTATGCTCGGCGGCTTTTTGACCCCGCTCTACAACAAGCGCACCGACGAGTACGGCGGCTCGCTCGACGCTCGCATGCGCTTTCTGCTCGAGGTCATCGCCGAGATTCGCGAGCGCTGCGGCAAGGACTTTATCATCGACGTCCGCATCTCGGGCGACGAGTACACCGATGGCGGCCTGACCCTCAACGATATGATTTATGTCTCGCGTCGCTTGGAGAAGGCAGGCGTCGACATGATTCACGTATCGGGCGGCACCACCATCAAGCGCGGCTCCGCGATTCCCGCCGCTGGTACGCAGCAGGCCTCGCACGCCGCTTGCTCGCGTGAGATTAAGAAGCACGTGAACATTCCCGTTGCCACGGTCGGCCGCATTAACGAGGCCTGGATCGCCGAGGAGCTGATCGAGGACGGCGCTGCCGACATCTGCATGATGGGCCGCGCCAATCTGTGCGATGCCGAGTTCTGCAATAAGGCCGCTGCCGGCAACGCCGACGACATCCGCCCCTGCATCGGCTGCCTGCGCTGCCTGAACGGCATCATGTTTGGCAAGCGCATCTCCTGCACCGTCAACCCGGACGTGGAGCGCGACGAGGCTGGCTACGAGCCTGCCGCCGAGGCCAAGAACGTGCTCGTTGTGGGCGCTGGTCCTGCGGGCATGGAGGCTGCCTACATTGCTGCCAAGCGCGGCCACAACGTGGTGCTCGTGGATAAGCAGGACGAACCGGGCGGCGAGATGCGCATCGCAGCCGTTCCGCCGGCAAAGCAGGAACTCACCCGCGTGATTAAGTATCAGTACCGTCGCCTGGCCGAGGCCGGCGTGAAGTGCGTATTTGGCACCGAGCTTTCGGCCGAGGACATTCAGCGTGACTACGCCGGCTACGAGGTCGTCCTGGCTTATGGCGCCGAGCCCATCGCTCCGGCCTTTATGCAGGGCTTTAAGCAGGTTATGACGGCTGACGACCTGCTGGGCGGCAAGGCTTTCCCGGGCAAGAAGATCGTCATCGTAGGCGGCGGCACCGTCGGCTGCGAGACGGCCGATTACCTGGCCCCGTTGGGCAACGACCTGTCGCCGGCCAACCGCGATGTCACTGTTATCGAGATGACCAAGACGCTCGCCGCCAACGAGGGTGGTGCCGGACGCGCGGTGCTCATCACGCGCATGCTCTCCAAGGGCGTTCACGTGCTGACCGAGGCCAAGGTGACCGAGATTACCGAGGACGCTATCAGCTACGAAAAGGACGGCGAGGTCCACACCATCACCGGTGTCGATACGCTGGTGCTTGCCATGGGCTATCGTCCCAATACCAAGTTGTCCGACGACCTTGCCGCTGCCGGTGTTGCTACCCACGTGCTGGGCGACGCCCAGAAGTGCGGCAACATCCGCGATGCCATCGGCGATGGCTACAAGGTTGCCTGCGAACTCTAGTAAGCCCCTTGGTGCATGGGGCTGTCCCCGCGGCACCAGTCGCTAGATAGCAAAAAGCGACGGCCGCCCCGGGTTTCGGGACGGCCGCCGCTTGCTCTTGTGATCTTGGCGACGCGAGCGCGCCCTATTTCACCGCAACTGGGGAGATAGGGGATGCGATAGTATTACGTGGTGAAATTCGATAAACCGTGGGCTTCATCCGAGGGCTTTATGGAACAACACCAGCATTATCAGAGTCTGCAAGATCAGGCATACAACGCATTGCGCTCCAAGATCATCTATGCCGAGCTCAAGCCCGGCACGCGTCTTTCGGCGATTGGTCTGGAAAAGGAGACGGGAATCGGGCGCACGCCCATTCGCGAGTCCTTTGTACGCTTGCGTGAGCAGGAGCTGGTGGAAACGCGCCCCAAAAGCGGCACCTACGTCTCTAAGATCAGCATGGAACACGCCGAAAACGCCTGCTTCTTGCGTGAGAAGCTCGAGAGAAGCGTGCTTATTAAATGCTGTTCGGCCGCCACGCCCGAGCAAAAGCATCGGCTCGAGCAGATTCTTGCCGAGTCCGAGTCGCTCGACCATAGCGAAACGCGTCGCTTTTTCGATCTGGACAACCTGTTCCATGAGACGTGTTTCGTGATTGCTGGCCGTCACATGCTGTGGGATTGGATGAAGAGCGTCAACACGCATTTTGAGCGATACAACTGGTTGCGTATGGTGTCGCAGGACCTGGATTGGGGGCCGATTCGTCGGCAGCATCGCCGGATTCTCGAGGCCATTAAGAGGGGCGATACCGACACGGCGAGCTATCTGGCAGAGACGCACCTGCATCTAATGCCCGAGGAGCAGGGCCCGGTTATCGCCTTACATCCCGATTATTTTGAGCTGTCCAAGGACTCGAATATCTAGCCCGTCATCGCATCTGCTCGAGACGCAAAAACGATGCTGCTCACCTACAGCGTTTTGCAAGCGAGATTTTTAAAAAAATGCCTAAAATGGCTCAGGCTGCCGACAATTGGGAAACGGGGTGCGCCATGGCGCAGATGAGAATCAAGGACATTGCCGCCGAGGCGGGCGTGAGCCCGGCCACGGTCTCACGCTATCTCAACAACCGCCCCGGGCAGATGACCGAGGAAACCCGCGCTCGCATCGCGGCGGTTATCGAGCGCACCGGCTATCGCCCACGTGCCGCCGCACGCAATCTGCGCAGCTCACGTACCAACCTCATCGGCGTGATCCTGGCCGACATCGCCAACCCGTTCTCGAGCGCCATGCTCGAAGGACTTTCCGCCAGCGCCGCTGCGCGCGGCTGCTCGCTCATGACGGCCATTAGCGGCAACGACCCCGCTAAGGAAGCGGAGTCGCTCACCAGACTTATCGATGCCGGCGTGGACGGCCTGGTCGTCAACACCTGCGGAGGCAATGACGAGGCGATCGCCGCGGCAGCGGGACGTCTGCCCGTTGTGCTGCTCGACCGCGATGTTGCCGACGGCGGTGTCGATCTGGTGACATCTAACAACCGTGAACTGGTCGCAGGCTTGGTAGACGCTTTGGCCGCCGCTGGCAGCGAGCGCCTGTGCCTGCTCACTGAGGCAAGCGACGACAGCCCCGTGCGTCGTGAGCGCGCCGAGGCCTTTGCCGACGAGCTTTCGCGACGCGACCTTGCGGGCGAGGTCGTCACCTTGGCCAACGGGGGCGCCGCGGGCGTCGGTCGCTTGGACGAGACCATCCGCGGCCATGCAGGCAAAAAGCTCGGCCTTATCGCCGTTAACGGCCTGGTTTTCCTGCGTCTGACCGAGGCGTTGGCACAGCTGGGACCCTCGTTGCCGGCGGGTCTCAAGATCGCGACGTTTGACGATTACCCCTGGAACCACGTGCTCTTTGGCGGCGTGACCACGGCCGCGCAAGACACCATTACCATTGCCGAGCGCGTAGTCGAGCGCCTTTCCGAGCGCATCGACGTCGTTACCACCACCGTGGGCGAGGCCGCAAAGCTGGCGCCCAAACGCATTGAGATCCCCGGCCACATCGAACACCGCGCATCGACCTCGCGCTAGCCTGTGTGATAATATATAGACAATGTCATACAGGAGGTATCCATGGCTGCGTCTGTGCTGAGTGTGCGAGTGGACTCGTCAATTAAAGACTCATTTGCCGAACTGTGCGAAGAGCTTGGCATGACTTCGTCTGTTGCGGTCAATATGTTTATGAGGCAGATGCTGCGCGAGCGCTCTCTGCCGTTTGTTCCTTCACTTGGTAAAAGCTCTGCGAGCGAAAGCGCCGCGACGGGCAT
>USTC01000044.1 GCA_900557505.1 uncultured Collinsella sp. | reverse complement strand
ATAGCTACCTCAACGAGGCCAAAGCTGCCGCCGGCGACAAATAGTCAGCGCGTCTGCACCCCTCCCCTTTTGGGCGCGAGTTCTGGAATGCACGAATCCGAGAGTCGGCCGCAAGGCAAGTTCCATATAATCGATGGATGTGAGCATTTCGAAAGGATGGAACAAGATGGGGTCGAGCAACGCATCACGCAACGGCCGCGGAGGCACCGCTTCTGGCGCCAGGCATGCGAAACACGCGTTTGACGAGGACGAAGAGGGCCTTTTTGCGCTGAGCCTCGACGACGTGATGAGCGACCGCCCCTGGACCGCCGAGGAACTCATGGGCGGCGGGGTTCACCCGACAAGTGCCACGCCCGCGCCGGCATCCGTGCCCGCGGACGACTTTGCCACCCGCCCCATCATGCAGGCACCGCGCCAGGCCGCCCCTGCGCCCCACCCCACTAGCGATCCGTCCGAGACGGCGGCGTTTCTCGCTGCAGCGGCACAGCGCCCCACGGCAAACAGCACGATTCGCCATGCTGCCCCGCAGCAGTCGGCATACACGGCTCCCGAGCCCGAGCTCGAGCCGCCTGTTATGGATCTGGATGATCTTTCCAACCGCCAGTTTGCCTTTGATTCCTGGGCGGCGGCAGATCTGGACGAGACCTCGGGCGGCATGCCGTCGCTCAACATTCCGGTAAACCCCCTGTTTGCGGCTGCCGAGGAACGCGACTCCGCATACGACAACACCGCAGCATACGCCAACCGCCCGAGCGAACAGCCTCGCGTCAGCCGCATCGAAACCGAGGATTACGGCCAAGCGTCGCGCGGCTATTCTCGTGACCCGTTTGCTGCCACGCCCGCCCCCGATTACAACCAAGCGAGCGTAAAGGCAGCCTCGGCATCGTCGTATACCCACGGCACCGACGATAAGCGCGCCGCCGATTACCACACCGAAGAAGAACCGCCGCGCTTTTCGGAGTTTTCGCATGCGGCAAAGGTTGTCTTTATCGCCATCATCATCGCTCTGCTCGGCGTGATTGCGTTTGAGGGATTCCAGCTGTTCCGCGGCCCAACCGCATCCGAATCGGCAACGCAGAAAGCAGAGGACGACAACCAGTACCTGGACATCAACACCCTCAAGGGCGACCCTAACGACGGAGACGACGAGTAGCGAGGGTTAGGGACGGCTGAAGCGTCCACATGCAACACCAGCTTCTACGTGCTGTTTTGTCATCCGGTTACACTTTTCCGGATGTTGAGACCGTCAGATTCGACACTTTTCCGTACTTTCTTACGGCCGATTTCGACACTTTTCCGGATGTTGGCCGAATAATCGCCGCGCAATCAAGCGTCGCTTGCACGTCATTTCGCAGGTGGCGCTTGATTTCTGTCCGCGCGCGCTGATAGACTCCATCGTGCCCGCAAGGAGTGGGCGCGTTTTATCCAGAGTCGGGGTAGAGAGTTGGCTCCACGATCCCGACGCCAACCGGCCAAGAGGCACGGTGGCCCTGCCAACATCGATGAAAGGAGTCCGTATGGACAATTTCTCCGTGCGCAGTGAGCGCAATTTCCACAACCTGGCATCCAAACCAAAACGAATGCATCTTCTGGACGAGCCGAATGGCTACGCCTCGACCATGGTCAAGAGCAGCCTCTCCCACCAGATGCGCTTTACGGTACAGAAGCTCGAGGAAGAGCTCTGTGCTGCCGGCAACCCGCACGTACTGCAGATCAAGCTGCTCGGAGACGACTCGCGCGAGCCGTCCAGCTGGAAGCTCTTTGCCGACGGCAAGTGCGTTGCGGACGGATCCGGCGCCTTTGCCCGCGAGTGCTTCTGCGAGGGAGCCGAGGCATTCCTGGACCTGTGCCGCGGCGCCGTGCGCGCGGCCGAGCTGCGCCAATGGAGCCAGAGGGAGCACGAGCTGCTGAGTGCCGTGCGCGGGATTGCGATGGTGTAGGCAGACAGACCAGGCAGCTCGTCATACTGGTTGACGCTTTGATTCAAACAGCATGGTGGAGCCGCGCTTACAGCTCCGCCATGCCAAACCGAATGGCGTTCTCAAAAGGCCTACCTCCCCTCCGCCTTCAGCTTCAGCAGCAAGTCACCCAGCTCGGGGCACTTGCTAGAAAGGCGCGTCTGAGCTCGCTCGCCCATCCCCCACCGCTGGCGGACTTCCTGGGCGTGCGGACTCACACAGTAGTCCCCGTCCATCACCTGTTTGAGCAGCTTGGCGGTTACGCGCGCATCGGCTAGGGCGCTGTGGGCATGACCCGTCGACTCGTCGAACTCGATGCCAAACCACGTCGCCGCGTCGCTCAGCGAGACACACCCGTGACTGCCCACATCCATGATCGAGGTGTAAAACGCCTGCAGGTCCGCCCAGTCCGTAGGAAACGCGGAAAGGTCGATGTGCTTTGCCTGGCACTCGGTCAAAAGCTGTCGACGGTCCGTCCCGCTCCAGCAAACTATCTGGGCGGAGTAGTGACCGATCCAATCGCTGAGCCTTTTGATCACCATGTAGAGCGGGTCGGCCATCGCGGTGTCCACGGCCGATATCCCTGTGAGCTCGCGGACGGGAAACGCAACGCCTTCGGCAAATTCCGTCTGCACAAACTGCGAGAACTCGCCCATAACGTTGCCGTGGTAATCGAGCTTGACGGCACCGACCTCGATAATCTCATTGCGCAGTCCACGGCGCTGGCGCTGCTTTGGCACCGGCGCAAACTCAAAGTCCAGCACGATCTGGCGCGCAAAGTTCGTCGTATCGATAGCCGAGATACACGGCGTCTTTTCAGCTGACACGGTTAGGGCCTTTCTCCGTCAACTGCCGCTTGCTACATAGGCGGCTACATTGCCGTAAGGATAGGCGCCCGTGCGGACATGAAAGCGGGGCGCAATACCATGCGCTGGTCGCACGCCATGCAGACGGCCCCAAGAGAATCGCCCGCTCTATTCAAATGCATGAAAAAGATTTAGGCCCGGTGACTTGAATCAGCGGTCATCCCGGGCCCATCAGAGCTCGTAGAGCTCTTGGTTGCTTTGGTCTCGCTCTTCACGGCGCTTATCGAACTTTCCGAGGCACTCAAGCAGCATTCGAAGCATAACAAGTCGCTGCCATTAAGGCGCTGACCTCTTGACCAAGCAACGGCGCTGCCCAGCTATCACCCTTGGGCCGCCGTCAACTTTATTCTATCCGCGAGCATCTGGTTTACCAAATGGATTTTCGGTAAAGGAAGCACGGCACGCCCACAAAACCACTACGCCCCAAGTGCCGCCATGGGAATCAGCGCCACGCCGTCGTCGCGTGTGTAGGCAATGCTCCCCTTTCCAACCACGACCGCCAAAAACGCCGGCGCGGCATTCTGGGCGGCAGGATTGGAGAGCACTTTCCTCTCCAGCGCCTTGAGATTTCTCGCTCCATCGTCTGCTTTCGCATCACTCAGCTTGACCTCGATGGCTCCCCAGCGCCCGTCGTGCTCAACGATCAGATCGACCTCAAGGCCCTTCTCATCTCGGAAATAATGGACACTGTTGTCGACACCGCCGTAGGTGGAAAGGAACACGCGCATGTCGCGCAGGACGAGATTCTCAAAGAGCATCCCCAGCGTTTGCATATCGCCAAGCAGCCGCTCAGGGGTAGCCCCCAGCAACGCCGCCGCAAGTGACGGGTCACAGAAGTAGCGCTTGGGGCGCACGCGAACGCGGGCCTTCGAGCGCATGGGCGGCTCCCATCCGCACAGGTCCTCGGTCAGCTTGAGCCTGTTGAAGAGGTCCAAGTACGCAGCGATGGTCCTCTCGTCGGGGCCCGCCTCACCGTACGAGGCGTCCTTTACGAGCGTCTTGTACGTGACAGCCTGGCTCTCGTTCATGGCAAGAGCTCGCAAAAGGCCGTGTGCAAGCTCGGGCGACATGCCCTCGTCCAGCACGTTGACGTCGAGCACCGAGTGCACGTACTGGCTTGCCGTCTCTCGCGCAAGATCTTCCGAAAGCCCAAGATTTGCAGGCCAACCGCCCCTGCAGCACCAGCGGGCGACGTCATCCACCGTGCTCTCGCGACGCTGAGGGGCAAAATCCTCGCCCTTAAAGAGGCTTGCCAGTGACACGAGCGGCTCGCCGTCGCCCGACTCACACAGGGCCATGGGGCGCATTGACAGACGGGCGATCCTACCCGTGCCGGAATGACGAACATGGCTGCGCTCCTCGCTTTTGAGCGCGGTCGAGCCCGTGAGCAAAAGTGTCCCCCGTTCGTTGCCGCTCGCGTCCACGAAACGCCGGGCGGCATCCCAAACCTCGGGCACCTCCTACCATTCATCGACCAGGTGTGGCGCATCGCCGATGAGCGCCAGGCTTGGGTCGACCTCTGCCGCCGCACGCTGCGCAGGCTCATCGAGCCTGGAGACGCTCGCCGAGCGAGAGAGCGCCGTCCAGGTCTTGCCGCACCATTTGGGGCCGTTGATCTCCACACAGCCAAACGCCCGCATAAGGGTGTCGAGGCGCTCCTCTATGAGCCGGGGCCTATATCCCTTTTGGGTCAATCTCTTTGGTGCATCCACAGACGGCCGTCCCTCTCTATCACGCGATATGCGAAATTACGCCATTCTCAATGCTGATTTTACGCTACTTTCAATGTAGTTTTTACGCCATGACAGATGTAGTTTTTACGCCATTTTCATTGAAGGTTTTACGCTTGGCATCCTTAGCGCGACGCTCGCTCAACCCCTGACCACCGGATTGCCCGAATTCCGGGATGCTGTCTCCGCTCCAAACAAAAGGCCCCAGCTCGCGATGGAGCTGGGGCCAAAGGCGCAGCGTATGTAGTTGATGCTGAGCGCGAACAGCCCGTCAGCAATGGCCGTGCGCGTCCTACCCTACCCGCGGTGACGGGCGCGGCTGTACGGCGTATCCACCATGGGCAGATCTGGACGCAGTTTGCCGTCAAACGCGCGGTAGGCATTCTGCACGGCGGGCGCCGTGGGGATCGTGGCGATCTCGCCGATGCCCTTGCCGCCGTATGCCACGGGCAGCAGCTCGTCCTTCTCCACGTAAATGGCGTGGATATCCGGAATCTCGGGCGCACGGAACAGTCCGAGCGTACCGTACCTTGCCTGGGGCACGCAGTCCTTGAGCGGCCAGTCCTCGGTCAGTGCATAACCCATACCCATGAGCACGCCGCCTTCGATCTGGCCCTGGATGGAGATGGGATTGACCACCTTGCCGGAATCGTGCGCAGCATAGACCTCGCTCACGCGGCCGTCATCATCCAGAATGACCACATGCGTGGCAAAACCGTAGCAGATGTGGCTCTTGGGATTGGGAACGTCGGCACCCAGCTTGTCGGTCGGCTCCAGGTACACGTAGCCAAACTCGCATCCCTCGAGCGCCTTGATGGCAGTCGCGGGATCCTGAGGATGCATACCCTGGCCGGCGACGAGTTCCTGCGTGCGCAGCTGATAGGCGCGGCCGTCGTCGTACTCGATCTTGACGCCGTCGCCATGCGCGCTCACGGGAGCATCGGGCGCAGGCTTGCCGGCCTCGATGCCAACCATGGCATCGCGCAGCAGGAAGGCGGCGCCGCGCACGGCCTCGCCGGTTACGACCGTCTGACGCGAGCCAGACGTGGTGCCGGAGTCGGGAGCGTTCTCGGTGGAGCACTCGCCGTTAGCAATGCAGCTCAGCGGCAGACCGCATGCCTCGGCAACGTCCTGCAAAAAGACGGTGTTGCAGCCCTGGCCGATGTCGGACGTGGCGGCGTAGACCACGGCGCGGCCATCCTCGACGCGAATCTTGCAGCGGCCGGCATCGGGCAGGCCCACGCCCACGCCGGCATTCTTCATGGCGCAGGCAATGCCGGCGTGGCCGGGATGCGCGTAGTAGGCGTCCTTGACCTCGAGCAGCGTCTCCTTAAGCGCCGTGGAGCAATCGGCAATCTGGCCGTTGGGCAGAACCTCGCCCGGCTCGATAGCGTTACGGTAGCGGATCTCCCACGGATCCAGGCCGACTTTCTCGGCCAGCAGGTCGATCAGGCTCTCGAGCGCAAACTCGGACTGGCACACGCCAAAACCTCGGTACGCGCCGGCGGGCGGGTTGTTGGTGTAGTAGCCAAAGCCGCGGATGTCGGTGTTCTGGTACTTGTAGGGGCCAACGGCATGCGTGCAGGCGCGCTCGAGCACCGGACCGCACAGCGACGCGTAGGCGCCGGTGTCAAAGTTGATCTCGCAGTCCAGACCGGTAAATTTGCCCTCGGCGTCGCAACCCAGCGTAAAGGTGCCGTCCATGGCATGACGCTTGGGATGGAAAGCGAGCGACTCGGCACGCATGAGCTTGCACTTCACGGGACGCTGGAACTTGTATGCGGCGAGCGCAGCCAGGTGCTGGATGGACACGTCTTCCTTGCCGCCAAAGCCGCCGCCCACGAGCATGGTCTCGACGACCACGCGCTCGGGTTCGTTATCCCAGCCAAACATGTGGGCGCACTCTTTGCGCGTGTCGTAGGCACCCTGGTCGGTCGACTGCACCTTGACGCCGTTCTTGTACGGGAAGGCGACGGCGCACTCGGGCTCCAAGAAGGCATGCTCGGTAAAGGGCGTGGTAAAGCGCTGCGTCACGGTAAACGCGCTCTCTGCCAGCGCCTTGGCGGCATCGCCGCGCGTCACGTGACGGCTCTGGCACACGTTGTCCTTGAGCTCCACCGTGTTGCCAAAGGCAAAGAAGCTGTCGTGCAGGCGCGGTGCGTCGACAGCTCTGGCCTCGACAATGTTACGCACGGGCTCCAGCGGCTCGTAATCGATCTTTACGAGCTTCTTGGCCTTCTCGAGCGTCGCCTCGTCCTCGGCAACCACCAGCACGATGGCATCGCCCACGCAGCGGGTGATATCGCCCTGGGCGATCATGACGTCCCAGTCCTGGATAAGGTGGCCGACCTGGTTGACCGGCACGTCCTCGGCGCGCAGGATGCCCACCACGCCGGGCAGGGCCTCGGCCTTGGCGGTATCGATGGAGAGCACACGGGCGCGCGGGTACTTGGAGCGCACGGCGCTGGCGTAGGTCAGACCCGGCTGATCGAGCTCGTCGATGTCGTCGGGATACTTGCCCTCGCCGAGCACCTTTTTGCGCACGTCGATACGGAAGGCGCGCTTGCCCACGCCGTAGTCATCGCCGCGCTCCAGGTCCTCGTCGATCTGCTTTTCGCCGCGGAGCACCGCAGCGGCCAGCGAGATGCCCTCGATAATCTTTTTGTAGCCGGTGCAACGGCAGACGTTGCCGCGGATGGCGTACTTGATCTGCTCCTCGCTGGGCTCGGGGTCCT
>USTC01000043.1 GCA_900557505.1 uncultured Collinsella sp. | reverse complement strand
GCCCGCCGTTTTTAGATGCGAAACGGCGGGTGGTCTATCTTTACGGCGCCAGAACACGGATGAGCGCGTCGATTACGGGCGTTCCATGTTGGGAACGATGCTGCCCTCGGTCACCGCATGCACGGCCAGGCGCATGATGTTGTCGTAGCCGGTCTTGCTCAGGATCTCCGAGATGCGGCGCTTGATGGTGCCCTCGCTCATAAACAGCTCGGCCGCGATCTCGCGGCGGCTTTTGCCCTCGCAGGCAAGGCGCAAAATCGACAGCTCGGCCTCGTCGAGTGCCGCCGTACCAGAAAAAATACTCTCGGGCGGCTTGGGAAACGTGCAATAGCCCGCCAGCGTGGAGCGCATCACGGCGAACAGCTCGTCGATACCGACGTTCTTGTAAACAAAGCTATCGACGCCCGCCTCGCGGGCCTGATCGACAAAGGTGATCTCGGGCATGCCGGTCATGATAATGATGCGGCACTCGGGCAGCTGCTCCTTGATGCGCGCCGCCGCCACGATGCCGTTGGAATCATGCTCGGTGCATACGTCCATCAGTATCATGTCCGGACGCTCCTTGAGCGCGACACCCAAGGCCTCGGAGGCATCGGCGATGGCGGAAACAACGGTCATATCGGGCTGGTCGCCAACGGAGCGCGCCAGGCTCTCGCGCAGGATGGCCTGGTCTTCGACTATAAGGACGCGGATCATGAACTTCTCCTTTGGACCGTGGCGTTGGAGCTCAGCGGGATGGACGCCGCAAGCGTAAAGGGCTGGGCAGTATGGACCTCTAGGCTGCCACCCAGATCTTGCGCGACATGCCTCATACCTGGGATACCCGTTCCCTCGCGATACGATACGGGGGCCGGGGACCCGTCGTTAGAAATCGTCATGTGCGCGATGCCGTCAGCATCCGCCCCCTCCTGCCACAGGCGCACATGGACCCGATGCGCTTGCGCATGCTTGGTGGCATTGGTCGAGGCCTCGCGAATAATCTGCAAAAATGCGGCGGCGACACGCGCGTCCTCAGGCAGCGCACCCTCAACATCGATCTGCACACTCACCAGGCCAAAAGCATGGACGATATCACCCAGCTGCTCTGCAGGCTCGCTGGCACCGCCACTGCGCAAATCGGCGGCAATTGAGCGCAGCAACGGGTCAATCTGCTCGAGCGACTCGTCGTCCAGGCGCCCCTCCTCCAAATAGCGATGGAGAATGGACAGGCGCTGCCCGATCACATCGTGAACGCGGGCACGCATACGTAGGTAGGCCGCATTGTCAGCAACTTTTTTGACTTCTTCGATCTGGGCTTGGAGCTCTTGGCCCGCAAGCTCAAGCAGGTGGTTGGCTTGCGCCAAGCGGTCATGAGCATGCGCGTACTCTGTCACATCAAGACCGATAATGCGCTCGAACGAACGGCCCGAAACCATAACACGATCGCACACAAATAGGCGAATCTCGGCGGGAGAGACCTCGACCACCGCACGCGCCTCACCAAAGCGGTCCAGATTAATCCGCACACGGTTCCTGCTGCTTTCGGGCATTTGCATGCTAAGCTTGCGCAGGTCGTTCCATGTGCTGCTCATGTCGCGTAGATCGGTTGGCATATGAAGTTCCACCAGGTTTTTGCGCATGCAGCGGTTCATGAGCAGCGGACGGCCCCTCGGGTCTAGATACAGGATGCCCACGGGAATCACGTTGATGGTCTCGATCGTCGAGAACGCGGTGATATCCTCCTGGCGGTTACGGACGTCCATCAAGAGCGCCGCGATGGAACGGAACAGGAAGAACGCTCCCTCTGCAATAAGGACAACGGTCCACGCCGGGCCCATGGTAAAAACCACCGGTGGTGTAACGGCGACAACAAGCAGCAGCTCGACCAGCATGACGGGGCGACGATAGTGCACCATAAGTACCACGCCATAGGCAAAGATCGCGGCATTGAGCCACAACGCTCCGCCCATTGCCCTGGCGCAAACGTCAAGCGGCGCCACCAGATACGAGCCAGACGACGCGAATAAGATGAGCGCCGAAATCATCAGGTGAAGCACAAGGCTCGCCTCGTAGGCGCAAATCACCTTACGGTTATAGGGCGAGCGGCGCGACGCGATGAGCGGGACGTGGATCGTCTGCAGACACGCAGCCAGGGCAAAGACAACATCGAGCGCAACGATTTGGGGAAGGATGAGCGAAATCTGCATCGTCACTCACCCGCCCTCGGCATCAAGACGATCATGCGCAGCTGGCCGGGCCCGCCCTCAAGGCGATATGCCACGTTGCGCCCTTGCAAAGCGCTTTCGAGCTCTTGCGCAGCGGGCGTCTGCGAAAGATCTGCATCATCGTTGGAAAAAAGCGTGGCGCGCAGCTCGACACTGCATCGGTCATGGTCGCCCAAGTGATACATAAGCGCCGGATGGTCGGTGGTGTAGGC
Source organism: uncultured Collinsella sp. (assembly GCA_900557505.1). Taxonomy (GTDB): domain Bacteria; phylum Actinomycetota; class Coriobacteriia; order Coriobacteriales; family Coriobacteriaceae; genus Collinsella. The sequence goes on along the minus strand of USTC01000043.1, from coordinate 4,962 downwards.
AAAAAACGCAAAGTCATACACGCAGTCGTACAGGGCGCTTACCGTACTGGCGTGCAACGGGCGCCGTATGGCGATAATCGAGGCGCAATCGATATCGATGGTGCGCAGGTCACTTGCGAGCTCGTTGGCAATGAGCTGAATGCGGTCGCGGTCAAAACCGCTCTCCCCGTGCTGTGCCAACGTGAGCGACCCCTTGCGCTTGCAATAGGCGACGAGCATCTTGGCGCGCTGCAGCATGCGATAACGCTCGTGCGAAGACGCTTCGTCGGTCAACGGCGGCAGCGAGCTCAGCAGGTCGTACATCCCTTCGAGCGCGCGGGCAAGCGCTTGGTCCACGTCTTGGACCAGCAAGGTCTCGGCCTCTTGATCTGCCAAATGCGTCTTAAGGTCGTAGTCGGCGGCGAGCAGCTCGTTTTGACGCTGCAGCTCCATGCGACGATGTGCCAGTTCACGGTTAAGCTCGTTGAGCTCCGACACGTCTTGGGCAAGCAGGGCCGATCCGCCCAGCAGCGGAAAGGCACGGTACATCACATCGGGATCGGACGCCACGGCAAAGGCATGGGCGCGCCCGTGCTCCTGGGTCCGCAACTCCTCGCACACGCCTACCGGCATTGGCTTTGACACCGGCGTGGCATAGGCCTCCTGCAGGTCGCGCGTTAGAACTTTGAGGTCGAGCGGCAAGGTGTCGAAGATGCCGGCTATGTCGTGATACGACGGAATGACACCGCAATCGAGACAGATTTCCATCGCCACCACGCACAGGACGCAATAGACGAGCGAGAAGTTGAGCCTCCATGCCCAGGGCACGCGCAGAGCATATGAGATGGCAAAGAATGCGCCGCCCAGCAGTACGAGCGCCGCCGTGCCCGAGAAACGCTGGATGCGAAAGGACGAGGACCGGCCAACCAGGATAAAAAAGGCCACGAAGTTAAAGGCCGTCCACACGAGGACGGCAAAATAACCCCAGCCGTACGTGTAGTCGTTGCTCCAGGTGTCGCTTGTGCGGTCAAAGCGGAAGACTTGCTGGTGAAAATCGTTGGTGAGCACAAATCCGATAAGCAGGATGGCCACAATCCACAGCGCAGCGCAGTAGCGGCGACCCAGGCGGTGTTGCTCCAGGCCCGCAAGGCGCAGACCACACAACTGGTAGAGCAGTGGAATGAGCGTCATAGGCACGTAGTACAGGTACCACAGCACGGTGGCATAGAACGGCGTGAACGACTTGTACTTGAGAATGACTTCGATCATCCACAGGGCGCAGATGGTGGCGATGGCAACAAGACGGCGGCGCAACACATAGTCCAAACAGCGCAGATAGACCGATACGCCCCAGATCGAAAATACAATTGCGGCAACAAGCAACGGCAGAGAGCTCGAATGGACGAGCGCATCCACGACCTCTTCGGACACCTCGCTATAGGCGGGCACGGCGTTAGAAAGTTTGGAGTCGAAGGCGAACAGCGCCGGCAAGACTGCCAAAAGCATGAGGAATAGTGCGGTGATGGCGCCGGCGATAGCAAAGACGCGGTGACGATACGCCTGATGTGTTATGCCAACAAGGAATCGCGGCATGGCGAAGAGCCTGCCGCCCCTGGGATCCGCCACGGGTGCGGATCGGGCGGCCGCGTGGCCGATATGTCGCTCGCGGGTACCCATAGTTCTTTTAGTGTACCGACAGGCAGGCTCAAAAAGCGGGCCACATGTCCCAAAATCCGCAGACGGCAAGGCGTCCGGCGAGCACATACTCGCCGGGCCCTTGGTTAGGAGGCTCTGAAGTTGAGTGCCTCAGCTTCCTTAGGACAGGTCCTCACCATTCGTTTCAATGACGTGCTTGTACCAGTCGAAGCTCTTCTTCTTGGAGCGCTTGAGGGTGCCGTTGCCGGCATCGTTGCGGTCGACGTAGATAAAGCCGTAGCGCTTGGACATCTCGCCCGTGCCGGCAGACACCAGGTCAATCGGGCCCCAGGTGGTGTAGCCCAGCAGGTCAACACCGTCCTCGGTCACCGCATCACGCATCGCGGCAATATGCTGGCGCAGGTAGTCGATACGGTAGTCGTCATTGATGGAGCCATCCTCCTCGACAACATCCTTGGCGCCCAGACCGTTCTCAACCACAAACAGCGGCTTCTGATAACGGTCGTACAGGTCGTTGAGCGTAATACGGAAGCCCAGCTGATCGATGGCCCAGCCCCACTGGCTCTCCTGCAGGTAGGGATTCTTGGCGCCGGCGAAGGCGTTGCCCTGGGTGCGCTCGACATCGGGGTTATCGGCACCGGCGGAGCAACGGGTGCTGTAATAGCTAAAGCTGATGAAGTCGACGGTGTTGGCGGCCAGGATCTCGCGGTCCTCGTCGGTCATGCCCACATCGATACCCAGACGCTCGAGCTTCTTGACGGCATAGGCCGGGTAGTAGCCGCGGCTCTGGACGTCGACGAAGAAGTAGTTGTCCTGATTGTCGAGCTGTGCCTGGCGCACATCGCCCGGACGGCAGCTGTAGGGGTAGTAGCTACCTGCGGCGAGCATGCAGCCGATCTTGACCTCGGGGTCGATCTCGTGGGCGATCTTGGTTGCCCAAGCGCTGGCGACGAGCTCGTTGTGGGCGGCCAGGTACTCGACGGCCTCTTTGTTCTCGCCCTCCTCAAAGACCAGGCCGGCACCCATAAACGGCAGGTGCAAGATCATATTGATCTCGTTGAAGGTGAGCCAGTACTTCACCAGGCCCTTGTAGCGGGTGAAGATCGTGGTCGCGAGGTTCTTGTAGAAGTCGATGAGCTTGCGGTTGCGCCAGCCGCCGTACTCCTTGATGAGGTGAATCGGACAGTCGAAGTGCGTGATGGTCACGAGCGGCTCGATGCCGTGCGCCTGGCACTCGCGGAATACGTCCTCGTAGAAGGCCAGGCCGGCCTCGTTGGGCTCGGTCTCGTCACCGTTGGGGAAGATGCGGGTCCACGCCAGGCTCATGCGGAAGGTCTTAAAGCCCATCTCGGCAAAGAGGGCGATGTCTTCCTTGTAGTGGTGGTAGAAATCGATGCCAGTCTGCGCGGGATAGTAATAGCCGTCCTCGAGTTCGAGCATTTTACGCTGACCGGAGACCACCGCGTAGCGCTCGGGGCCGTGCGGAGCCACATCCACGTTGGCCAAGCCGCGGCCGTCCACGTCGTAGGCGCCCTCGCACTGGTTAGCAGCCGTCGCGCCGCCCCACAGGAAGTCATTACGGAAAGCCATGCATCGATCCTTTCATACGCTGTTGTCATAGGCTCAGTATCCCTACAAACAACGCGTCGCTCAACGGCAACGACGCAGGCCGATACTTCTTTTCACGCGCGGGTGCTCGGCAGCCGCCCCGTCTGACACTTTTTGATACCCGCCTGCCCAAACCACCAACCACCACAAAGGGGACGGGCACCTTTGTGGTGGTTTGGGCAGGTTTGTCTCGATCTGTAACAGTTAGGCAGCCAAAACCGGGCCTGGTGTTACAGATCGAGATTTTCGGACGGCCCTCTACGGTTTGTCTCGATCTGTAACAGGTAGAGACGATTTAGCCCGCTAGATGTTACAGATCGAAACAGAAGATTCTAGTCGCAGGCGATGTCGAGGTTCTTGCCGATGAGGTCCACGCAGCCGCCCTCTCCGGCGGGATATTTGACTGAATAGGAAAGAAAGGAAAAAATAGGAAAAAAAGGAAAGGAGACTTATGACTGAAACCATCTTCTCCCCCTCATTTGGAAATCGCCCGTCCTATCTGGTGGGGCGCGGGAACGTGATTTCGACATTCATCTCCGGTCTTGAGCAGGAGCCGGGCAATCGCGACCGAGCCATGCTCATGCTTGGACAGCGAGGCAGCGGCAAGACGGTTCTTCTGTGGGAACTTGCCGACCGCGCACGCAAGCTCGGCTTTGTTGTCGCCACGCCCACCGTGGCCTCCGAGGATATGCTCGAGCGCATTGTTGAGAAAATCCAGGAAGCAGGCGAGCCGTACGTCAATAAACGCCGCCTTCCCAAACTCACGAGCGGCAGTCTAAGTGTTTTTGGGTTCTCGGCAGGCCTCGAGTTCACACGAGACGTGCAGGAGACCAAGAGCTTTCAGTTCAAACTCACACAGCTCGCGCGCAAACTGACCGAGCAGGGACACGGCACCCTCATCCTCATCGACGAGCTCCAAGCAAATTCACCCGAGATCAGACAGCTCGTCACCGCCTATCAAGAGCTCGTCGGCGAGGGACTCAACGTCGCGCTCGTCATGGCGGGCCTCCCGGGAGCAGTCTCCGCGACACTCAACGACCGCGTACTGACATTTCTCAACCGCGCATGCAAAGTCACGCTCGAACCGCTTTCAGTCGGAGATGTCGATGCATATTATCAACGGGCTTTCGAAGAGCTCAACCTTGATATTCCAGGCGATCTTCGCCTCCGTGCCGCTCGTGCAACCCAAGGTTCGCCCTATATGCTGCAGCTCATCGGCTACAACATCGCCAATCGCTGCGAGGCCGGAAAACGCGTAACGCCAGAGCAAGTCGACGGAGCTATCGAAGCGTCAAAGGCCGATTTCGAAAACGATGTTTGTGAAACGACGCTCGCCGCGCTATCGGACCAAGACGTCGCGTTTCTCGACGCAATGATTGATGACGAAGACGCCGTTTCGCGCATTTCCGATGTTGCGAAGCGCATGTCAGTCACACCCGACTATGCGCAAAAGTATCGCCGACGCCTCATCGACGCCGGCGTTATCGAACAGGCACGCCGCGGTTACGTGCGTTTCGCTGTTCCATATATGGCTGACTATCTGCGCAGCCAGCTCTAGGCAGCCACCACAATGGGGACAGGCACCTTTGTGGTGGATTGGACCCGGTTTGTCTCGACCTGTAACAGCTAGGCCGTCAAAATCGGGCTTGGTGTTACAGATCGAGATTTTTCGGGCGGCCCTCTACGGTATGTCTCGATCTGTAACAGGTAGAGACAATT
>USTC01000042.1 GCA_900557505.1 uncultured Collinsella sp. | reverse complement strand
ATTCTGCCGCAAACAGGAACTATTCCACCGCAAGTTATAAAAGGGGCATCAGGAGCGTGTTTTGCAAAAGGCTTTAAGTGCGGCCGTTACGGGGCCAGGCTGGAAACGTCGGCGCACATCGTCGAGACGCTCGGGAATATCGATGTGCTGCGGGCAGTGACGCGCGCATTTGCCGCACTTGACGCAGTTGCTCACCAGCTTGGGCTCGTTCGTCCGCACCGCGCTCGCCGTAAAGTATTGAGACAGCCCCGTAAACCAACTATGTGCGTAGCTCGCGTTGTAGGCACCAAAGCAGCCGGGAATATTGATGCCCTTGGGGCACGGCATGCAGTAGCCGCACCCCGTACAGGGCACGCGATTCGATTTCTCAAACTCTCCCAGCACACGTGCGATGGTATCGAGCTGCTCTGTCGTCATCGAATCCGGCAGCGCGCGATCCGCCAATGCCGCGTTCTCGTCCACCTGCGCGGTATCGGTCATGCCCGAAAGCAGCATCGTGACTTGAGGATGGTTCCACACCCACGAAAGGCCCCAAGCAGCCGGCGTCTTCAGGTACGGATCGCGTACGTCATCGAGCACGGCGCGGGCCCGCGGAGGCAGTTTGCCCGCCAGGCGTCCACCCAAAAGCGGTTCCATCACAAACACCGCGAGCCCGCGCTCGGCGGCTGCCATGAGTCCCGCCGTTCCCGCTTGGTAGCGCTCTCCAGCGTAGTTGTACTGGATCTGGCAAAAGTCCCAGTCATACGCGTCAAGCATCGTGAGGAAGTCCGCCGCACTGCCGTGGTACGAAAAACCTATCTGGCGAATACGCCCCGCAGCCTTTTGGTGCGCAATCCAGTCCTCGATACCCAACGCTACCACGCGCTCCCACTGCGCGGGCGAGGTGATGTTGTGCATAAGGTAATAGTCGATATGGTCAGTCCGCAAACGGCGCAGCTGCTCGTCGAAGAACCGATCGAAATCCTCTGCGCACTTGCACGAAGCGTGCGGCAACTTAGTCGCCAGCAACACCCGGTCACGCAGCCCCAAGCGCTCAAGTGAGGCGCCCACGCACACCTCGTTACCGGGATAAAGATACGCGGTATCCAGATAATTAATCCCCTGCTCTACCGCACGGGAGATGATGGCATCGGCCGTCTTCGCATCGGGGTGTCCCGGCGCACCGGGAAACCTCATGCAGCCCAGACCCAGAGCGGATATTCGGTTACCACTTTTGGGGTCAACACGGTATTGCACGGCCCCTCCCTTCGCCATCAGCGCCCCGGCAAGGCGAAACACAATGGTCACGCAGCCGAAACATCGTGGAATCGCAATCGAGAATGTATCGTAACGTAGCAGAAATCGAGCCGTCACGACACCGCTTTAACATCAGCAAAAAGCCCGATGAAAGGAGGCGACCGTGACCACACGTGAGGACGCCTACCCCTGCCCCGGCGAGCAGTACATCCTCTATGTCGACCGCTATCAGATCGAGGTCATGGACCATCTGAACGAGCTTCCCGCCACAGGCGCCGTCATCTTCTGCACCTTCCCCAAGGTACGCGATGGCGTTGGATATCCCGCACGCGTTTTCGCGGTCTGCCCCGCAGCGTAAGCTCCGCGCGTCCATTCATTTAAAAATCGCCACCCTGCATGCACAAGGTGCGCTGGCGGCATACAATCCATCAGGCGCCCCCACGCGGGCACCTTTTATATGGGGAGATGATTCACATGCAGATCAACAAGGTCACCTTTATCGGCAAGGGCGGCGTCGGGCTACTCTACGGCAGCATGATCGCCCAGGCACTCGGCAACGATGCCGTCGAATACATCATGGACGACGCTCGCTTTGAGCGCCATGCGAACGACGCGCTCACCGTCAACGGCAAGCCCTGCGTACTCAAGTCCGTCCGCGCCAGCGAGGCGACGCCCGCCGATCTGGTCATCCTGACAGTCAAGACCACCGGTCTCGACCAAGCACTCAAGACTATGGAGCGCGTCGTGGGGCCCAATACGCTCATCGCCTCGCTGTGTAACGGCATTACGAGCGAGCAGAAGATTGCCGAGCGCTTTGGCTGGGAGCATACCGTTCTTGGTATTTGCCAGGGCATGGACGCCGTGTTCCTCAACGGAGAGCTCACCTTTACCAATGCGGGCGAAATCCGCTTTGGCGCGGCGGCCGGCACCGAGCCCGCAACCGGCACCGCCATCGACGGGCTCTACACGCGCTGCGGCATTGCCCATACCGTCGAGAGCGACATTGCGCACCGCATGTGGGCCAAACTCATGCTCAACGACGGCATCAACCAGACGTGCATGGCCTACGGCGGGACCTACGGAAGCGCCACGGAGCCGGGCTCCGAGCAGCGCCGCTGCTTTGTTTCCGCCATGCGCGAAACGCTTTCGGTCGCCAACGCCGAGGGCGTTGAGCTGACCGAGGCAGACCTGACGCAGATGATGCACCTCATAGAGGGAATCGACCCCGTCGGTATGCCCTCGATGGCGCAGGACCGCATCGCGCAACGAAAAACCGAAGTCGAGGAGTTCGCGGGCACCATTTGCCGCCTGGCCGTCAAACACGATATCCAAGTGCCGCAAAACGATTGGCTCTATCAGCGCATCCGCGATATCGAGAAAAGCTGGTAGCGCCCGGCTCACCACGTCAACAGGCTCAACAGCAAAGCCGCCACAAGGAGCACTCCCCTTACGGCGGCTTTCATCTTCATCTATAACCAGTAGTCGATGTCCCGACGGTTAGAGCTGCGACTCCGACGCCTGGTCCTCATCGTCGCGACAAAGGACTACACCCGCACTTCCCAGCAGTGCGGCCGCGACCAACGCACTGACCACGATAGAGGCAGCCCCACAAGACCCCTGCATGCCCGCAACGAGCGCGGCCGTAGGACCAAGGCAGCCAAGCACCAATGCGACGGCGGCAATGGCAATATCTCGAGCGTTCACAAGACCACTTCCTCCACGAGAAAGACCTTATTTCTCATGAACTAGTGTGCCCCGCGCCCATATGCGCGGCGTACTGCCACGGTAAGCGCTCTGTTAACTCAAACGCATACATAGAACGGGCGTCCTTACGTTGCCCTAAAGCTCGGTAAAGACGCCCATCCGCCAAATATCCGTGATGCAGAAAAATTACCAGCCAGTGTAGTAGTCGGTGGTTCCGGCTGCGCAGCCGGAGTCATAGACCTTGCACTCGCCCTTGGAACCGGTAAACGTGGAGCCTTGGGCCTTATCGCCCGCGGCCACGACGTAGTAACCATCGGAATCGCGCCAAAAGCCCTCGGAATCCTGGGTCCACTCGCCCGTGCGGTGGTGATACAACACGTTGCTGCTGTAATAAGTCTCGCGGCGGCCGTTATAGTTATTGACGCCGCTCGAACGCGTCAGGCCCGAGCCGTTCGCGTAATACACAGCAGACGCGTAAGACGAGCCGGAGCCGGCGTTGTAATACGAAGCCTGAACGGCCTCAGCGGCCTCGGCTTCGGCTGCGGCAGCCTCGAGCGCCTCGCGCTTGGCATCCTCAAGCGTAGAGCGAAGCTCGTCGAGCTCGGTCGACTTGGCATCGACCTCCCCCATCGTCAACAGGCTACCCGCACCGTCGATGCAGCCCTGCAACACAGCGCGCTCGTCATCGGTAGCATAGTCGCCATACATATTCATAATGATCTGAGCGCGCATCTCCAGGGAATCGCGCTTTGCCCCCATCGAGGCGTTCCACTCCTGCATAGAGCCATAGCCGTCGCCGCGGTAGTCGACGGGCTGCACCAGCGTCGCCTCGGACGGCGTAGATCCGACCGTATCGGATAGTGTTGCCGCGTGGACATCAGTTGCGCCGGCGCCCGCCAAAAGTGCCACGGTCAGAGCGGCGGAAAGGGCGGCGGCTTTCGGTTTTCGTGAATCGATCCTCATGTAGCTGGAAACCTCCGTAGTGCGTTTTTGCTGCGTTTGAGCTGCGTGTGATTCAATCGCGCTGCATAGTACCCCGAGCAAATCGCGACCTGCGGTTTTACTCAAAAGGCGCACGTCAATTGCGTAAAACTCACATCCTCTCAACAGGAGTTTTCCACAACTCGAATGCATAAAGCGTGCCAAAAATCCTGTTTTTGCACCCTCTCTATGCAAAAAAGGCGCCTGTGCAACCATTGTTCGCACAGGCGCCTTGAACAGGCATTTTATGCAGTTATACCTATCGAGTCGCAAGGGGTCCTTGCACAAGTCGCCTTACTCGTCCAGCGCGGCGAAGGCCTGCTTCAGATCCCAAATGATGTCCTCGGCGTTCTCAGTGCCGATGGAAAGACGGATCGTGGAGGGCGTGATGTTCTGCTCGGCGAGCTCCTCGGCAGAGAGCTGGGAGTGCGTGGTGGTAGCCGGGTGCACGACGAGCGACTTGACGTCGGCCACGTTGGCGAGCAGCGAGAACACCTGCAGATGATCGATGAACTTCCAAGCTGCCTCCTGGCCACCCTTAATCTCAAAGGTAAAGATCGAGGCACCGCCACGGGGGAAGTACTTCTGATAGAGCTCGTGATCGGGGTGCTCAGGCAGGCTCGGGTGGTTCACCTTGGCGACGTGGCTGTCACCAGCCAGGAACTCAACGACTTTCTTGGTGTTCTCGACATGACGGTCAACGCGCAGCGACAGAGTCTCGGTGCCCTGGAGCAGGACCCAGGCGTTGAACGGGCTGATGCAGGCGCCCTCGTCACGCAGCAGGATAGCGCGGACATAGGTTGCGAAGGCGGCGGGACCGGCAGCCTCGGCAAACGAAACACCGTGGTAGGAGGGGTTGGGCTCAGCGATCTGGGCGTACTTTCCGCTCGCCTTCCAATCGAAGTTACCACCGTCGACGATCACACCGCCCAGCGAGGTACCGTGGCCGCCGATGAACTTGGTTGCGGAGTGGACGACGATGTTGGCACCATGCTCCAGCGGACGGAACAGATACGGGGTGCCGAAGGTGTTGTCGACGACAACCGGCAGACCGTGCTTCTTGGCGATCTCGGAGATGGCGTCGATGTTGGGGATGTCGGAGTTGGGGTTGCCGAGCGTCTCGAGATAGACAACCGTGGTGTTGTCCTTGATGGCACCCTCGACCTCTTCCAGATTATGGGCATCGACAAACGTGGTCTCGACGCCAAACTGGGAGAGCGTATGCTCCAGCAGGTTGTAGGAGCCACCGTAAATGGTCTTCTGAGCCACCACGTGGTCACCGGCCTGGGCAAGAGCCTGCAGGGTATAGGTGATGGCAGCAGCGCCAGAGGCGACGGCAAGACCTGCCACGCCACCCTCGAGTGCGGCGATACGGTCCTCGAAGACGCCCTGGGTGGAGTTGGTCAGACGGCCATAGATGTTACCGGCGTCGGCAAGACCAAAGCGGTCGGCGGCGTGCTGGGAATTGCGGAACACATAGCTCGTGGTCTGGTAGATAGGCACGGCACGGGAGTCGGATGCAGGATCGGCGCTCTCCTGGCCAACGTGCAGCTGCAGGGTATCGAAACCAAAGGTGTGCTCGGGGTTGTTGATGAACTGGCTCATGATGATCTCCTTGATCGAACAAAAGTAAATAAAAAAAGAGAAGTAAGTCGCTGTCTCCTGATCACGCCGACGGGCGCAAACAGGAGCCCGGCATTCGTCTTGGTAAGCAATTCATATGCGGGCCTCCTTTCGCATCCCGGTTCCGTGGTTGGCTTAATTACCTACCGCCTTTGTGTGTTTTGAATAGTACGAGCATTGTTTCCCTCGGTCAATCACTTAAAAGCGCTAACCTGTTATCTGTTTTATAGATAACAATCGAAAGGACGAGCGCCGATGACCCTCCAGCAGCTTCGTTTTCTGATCGCCGTGGCAGAGTCCGGCTCAATCAACGCCGCAGCTCAGCGCCTCTATACCGCTCAGTCCAACATCTCAAACGCCGTCAAAAGCCTGGAGCAGGAACTTCATATCGAAATTTTTACGCGCTCTAGCCGCGGTGTTGCACTCACCAACGACGGCACCGAGCTTTTGGGCTATGCGCGCCAGGTCGTAGAGCAGGCCGACATGCTCGAGGCACGCTACGAGGACGGCGGCACCCCGCAAGCCCGCCTCGCCATTTCCGCCCAGCACTACGCCTTTTCGGTCGAGGCCTTTGTCAACGTAGTCGAGCGCTGCCGCGACAGCAAGTTCGAGTTCATCATGCGCGAGACCACCACATCGCAGATCATCGATGACGTCCGTGCGTTTCGCAGCGATATCGGCATTCTGTATCTGGATGACTTTAACGCCCGCGTTCTGCAGAAGGCCTTCGCCGATGCCCGTGCAAGCTTCCATCCCCTATTCGACGCGACGGTCCACGTCTTCGTTAGCGAGCGCCACCCGCTCGCACGCCGCCCTCAGCTGTCCCTTGCCGACCTCACGCCCTATACGCGCTACAGCTTTGAGCAGGGAACCTCAAACTCCTTCTATTACGCCGAGGAACCTTTTAGCTATATCCCTTGCGACCGCAACATACGAATCTCGGACCGCGGAACACTTACTAACTTACTTATCACGTCGAACGGTTACACCCTGTCGACCGGCGTCCTCTCCAATGAAATGCAATGGGGTATGGCATCGATCCCGTTAGCAGACGCCCCAACGATGCACGTAGGCTATATCATGCACGACGAGCGCAAGCCCTCTCCCCTCTTGCAGCAATACCTCGATGAGCTCAACCGCATCATCCATGCCAACTAACTGTCGGAAGACGGGGTAGAAATCATAGATTGCTAGCCCCCGGCGGGCATGGCGCTACAATGGTCACTCGCACGAAACATACCCAACGAAAGGAACCATGTGAAGGTCATCATCTATACCGACGGCTCGGCCCGATCAAATCCGGGACGCGGCGGCTACGGCGCCGTACTCAAATACACCAACCCCGCCGGCAAGACCTTCACCTCCGAGCTTTCGCGCGGCTACGCCAAGACCACCAACAACCGCATGGAGCTCATGGCCGTTATCGTGGCGCTCGAGGCACTCAACCGCCCCTGCGACGTCGAAGTCCATTCCGATTCGCAGTACGTCGTCAACGCCTTCAACAAGCACTGGATCGACGGCTGGAAAAAACGCGGCTGGAAGACTGCTAACAAACAGCCCGTCAAGAACCGCGACCTGTGGGAGCGCCTGCTTGCCGCAAAGAGCAAGCACAAAGTGGAGTTCATCTGGGTTAAAGGCCATGCCGGCCATGAGCTCAACGAGCGCTGCGACGAGCTTGCCACCACGGCGGCCGACGGCAGTAACCTCGATATCGACACCGGCTTTAACGAGAGCGACCTGTAATAGCGTTTTCGCGCAGCTTTATATCCCCACGCGCTACACTCATCCTGTAGACCAAACAACGCAAGGGGGACGTATGCTGCGCATCGCGACCATCGGCACATCCATGATCACCGACGACTTTATCCAAGTCGTCAACGCCAACGAGCAAGCCGCGTTTGTGGGCACGCTTTCACGCGACGCCAATCGCGGTACCGCCTTTACCGCCGAGCGCGGTGGCGAGCGAAACTTTACGTCACTCGATGAGCTTGCGGCAGCCG
>USTC01000041.1 GCA_900557505.1 uncultured Collinsella sp. | reverse complement strand
GGCGAGCTTGCCTTCGACCATCTGCTGGGCAAAGCGGCCCCATGCCAAAAAGACTACCGGTTGGGGCAGCTGACAGCAGCGTTCGATAACGTAGTCGGTGAGCGTACTCCAGCCCAGTTTGGCGTGCGAGTTCGCGGCATGCTCGCGCACGGTGAGCGTGGTGTTGAGGAGCAGGACGCCCTGCTGTGCCCATGGGGTTAGGTCTCCCGTGGCGGGAATAGGGCAATCCAGATCGGCTTTGAGTTCCTTATAGATGTTGCGCAGGCTCGGCGGCAACTTGGTTTGCGTCGCGGGGACCGAGAACGACAGCCCCATGGCCTGGTTGGGTCCGTGATAGGGGTCCTGACCCAAGATGACAACCTTGACCTGGTCGGCCGGCGTGTAGGAGAGGGCATTGAGGATGTCGTCTTGTGCCGGGTAGATAGTCTGCTCGGCACGCAAAAGGACGATGCGCTCGAGCAGCTGGTTCGTAGTGTCACGTACCGGCTGCGGCGCATCGCCCAACCAAGTTGCTATGTTGCGATCGCGAGTTGCGGTGTCCATGGGGCTCCTTTATGGCAGATGCTCTGTTGGCATCTATTGTAAAGGCGCACCGGTTGCCTTTATGCCGCGGCTGTATGAAGAGTGGGGTCTACGAGACGTGCTCGGGCGCTCCTGCCATGCGAGCCTGTCCATGTGCGCGGAGGCGCGGAAGCTCGACGGTTGCCACCATGACGCCGGTGAGGATAAGGGCGGCGCCAAAGAAGGCGATGGGGCTCAGGACCTCGCCGACCAGGAAGAACGAAAAGACGGCGGAGCAGACCGGTTCGAGTGAGAAAGCGAAGCCGGTGGTCTCGGCAGGCACGTGGGGCTGCACGAGCGTCTGGGTGATAAAGCCATAGGCAGAGCAGATGAGAGCGAGCGCGACGACGACCACGATCTCGCTCGGCGTGCCGGGAAGCGTGAAACCGCCAAAGGTGAATGCGGCGATACCCGAGAACAAGCCGCCAAAGCCCAGCTGCCAAACGCCCAAAGCCAGCGGGTCGACATCTTCGACAAAGCGCTTGGCGACAATGATGTGTCCGGCATAGACAAAGGCGGAGAGCAGCATGATGAGCGCGCCCGGGTTCAGGCTGGTGAAGTCGGCGCCCGAGAGCAGTAGCATGCCGCAGGTGACGATAGTGGTGCCGACGAGCACCTTGCGCTCGGGGGCGCGGCGCAGCAGGGCGGCGTTGGCAAACGGCACAATCACGACCGTCAGGCTCTGCAAAAAGCCGGCAGTGGAGGCAGAGGTGAGGCTAGAGCCCAGGCACATGCAGGTGAGTTCGATTGCCATAATGGCGCCGATGATGGCGGCGCGAACCATAAGGTCGCGGTTGATACGGAAAGCGCGCTTGTGGAAGAGCAGCAGGCAGGCAACAAAGGCGATGATGCAGCGTAGCGCAACGATGCTCGTGGCGTTCATGCTGTCCATGCCGATCTTCATAAGGGGGTACGAAAAGCCCCATGCTACGGGAACGGAAAATGAGAGCGCGATTGCTTTTTTGCGATCCATGGGACTCCTTTTGTTACAGAACGGTTTCGTAAAAAGGATTCTGCTCCCAGATGTGGATGTAGTAAAGCGAATGTATCTTCAGTATGATTAAGAAATGCTAATGTAGGTAGAAAAAGCCCTGGCAAAACGTTTTACGGCTGCATTGATGTGGAGGCACAATGGCATCGCGGTATCAGATCGTTTGTATGGTGGTCGACTGCGGAAGTCTTAAGGGCGCGGCGGACGAGCTGGGCTATACGCAAAGTGCGGTGAGCCAGGCCATCAAGGCGCTTGAGCGCGAGCTGGGTACCACGCTTATCGAGCGCGGAAAACAGGGTGTGTCGCTTACGCGCGACGGTAAACAATATCTGCCGTATCTGCGCCAAATCGTGACCGCCGAGGCCGAGCTCGAGGGCAAGCGCCAGGAGCTGCTGGGACTTTCCTCGACTGATATTCGTATTGCGACGTTTACCAACGTGAGTCGAACCGTGTTGCCGCGCGTGATCCGCGACTTTGGGGCCCTGCACCCGGGCGTACACTTTACCCTCAAGCAGGGCGATTACACGCGCAACGCCCAGTGGGTGCACGATGGCGTGGTTGATTTTTGTTTTACGGCACGCGGGTTTACCGCGGGGCTCGAGAAGCGCGTGGTCTATCACGACGAGTTGGTGGCACTGCTGCCGGCCGCGCATCCGCTGGCGGCAAAGGAAAAGGGGACGCTCGCCGACCTGGCGTCCGAGCCGTTTGTGTTGCTGGATGAGGGCGAACAGAGCCTGGTGCTCGATGCATTTGCGGCGCATGGGCTGTCGCCGCATGTGACGAGTGAGGTGACCGACGACTACACAATCATGGCGATGGTCGAGGAGGGCCTAGGCGTGAGTATGCTTTATCGCCGTACCGTTGAGGGCGTGCAAGCCGATATCCGTGTGCGGCCTATCGTGCATGCCCCCTCGCGCGACGTGGTGGCCGCCTGGCGCAGCTGGGACACCATGCCCATCGCCACGAGGCGCTTTATCGACTATATGAGCTCGCATATTGTCAATTAATGACTGGCGTGGCGTTGAGTGCGGTGTTTAGCGGGCTGTCGCTTTGGCTTGGGCGGCGCGATAGGTGCGTGCCGGGTGGCAGAGTAATACCGCCACGACCATAAAGAACGCCGTGGTGCCCAGGCTGATGGGGTAGACCATCATGATGTTCGCAAAGGTGCGGAAGTGCGGGAACACGCAGAACACCCAATAGAAGCGGATGCCGCAGACACAGATCATGGTGATGAGGGCGGGCATGAGCGAGATACCAAAGCCGCGCAGGTAGCCGGACATGTTTTCGTAGAACATGCTAAAGGCGTACGCCGGGAAAATCGAGCACACGCGGATATAGCCGATCGAGACGATGTTGGGATCGCTGTTGAACAGCGATAGGATTTCGCGCCCGAGGCCGACAATAACGATAATCGTGGTGAGGGCAACGATACCGCCTTCGACCAGGCAGACCTTAAGCGTTTTGGTGCAGCGGTCGATCTGGCGGGCACCGTGGTTTTGTCCCACAAAGGTGGTGCAGGCCTGGCTAAAGCTGTTGAGCAGGTTGTAGCACACGTATTCCAGGCTCATGGCGGCGCTCGATGCCGCCATGACCTCGGTGCCCAGGCTGTTGATGGCGGACTGGATGATGATGTTGGCGACGGCAAAGACGGCGCTTTGGATGCCGGCGGGTAGGCCGATCTTGACGATGCGCTTGAGGGCGACGGGGTCGATAGCCAGGTCGCGTGGGGTGACGCGGACGACGGAGTCGGTCTTGAGCAGGCGGATAAAGAGTGTAGCGGCACTGACGGTGTAGGCGATGGCGGTGGCGATGGCGACGCCCGCGACGCCCCAGTGGAGTACGGGGACAAAGATGAGGTCTAGGCCAATGTTGAGGACGGTGGACACAGCAAGTGCCTGCAGCGGCATGCGGGTGATGCCGACGGAGCGGAAAATCGCGGCCTCAAAGTTGTAGAGCAAGATCGAGGGCAGGCTGAGCAAAAAGACGCGCAGGTAGAGCGAGGCGAGCGGCATGGTCTCGGCAGGCACGTTGAGTGCGGCGAGCATGGGCTCGGCAAAGATCTCGCCCAGAGCGATGACGACAAAGCCCACAAGCGCCATTAAAATCGAGGTATGGACGGCGCGTTTGACCATGCTCTGATCGTTGCGGCCGATAGCGTTGGCGATGACCACGTTGGAGCCAAGCGACATGCCAATAAACAGGTTGAGCATAAGACTGGTAAGCGGGACATTGGAGCCGACCGCCGCCATGGCGAGGGTTCCCTGGTCGCCCGAGAAGTTACCGATGATGACCGTGGCGATGAGGTTCGACAGTTGCTCCAAGATGCTCGTGGCGGCCACAGGGAAGGCGAACAGGGGAACATTGCGCCACAGCGATCCGGTGGTCATGTCAATGTGCTTAGATACGGTGTCAGCCATACGCTCTCAATCTCTAACATGCTCTTTTGTGCTTATTTGCGCAGACAATGATACTCCTAATCGCCTAGTCATTGGGGACGTTCTAAAACGATTACTCATTCAAGAACGTCCCCAATGACTAGGCGGGGAAGGCGTGCGACAATGGTGGGCGTTGTGTTGTTCGCGCTAAGGAGTTGCCATGTTGTTGTGTCCCGTTTGCCATGAGCCGCTGGTGGATGACGAACGCGGTGCTGCATGCGCGGGTGGGCACCGGTTTGACCGTGCGCGCGAGGGCTATCTATATCTCCTGCGCTCGTCCAAGAGCGGCGACTCCATGGGCGATCCCAAGTCGCAGGCACGCAGCCGTCGCGACTTTCTGAACCGCGGTTACTATGCGCCGTTGCGCGATGCGATGGTCGAGCTGGTGCGCGAGCGGGTGTCTGGACGTGCCGCGTCTACGAACTGCCCCATGACGTTGCTCGATATTTGCTGTGGCGAGGGCTACTACACCAGCGCCATGGGTGCGGTGCCGGGCGTGGATGCTTACGGCTTTGACCTGGGCAAAGAGATGGTGCGCCTTGCCGCCAAGCGCGGCGATGCGACCTACTTCGTGGCCAACATGAAGGACATCCCCGTGGCCGATGGCACCTTCGATATGGTGACCGAGCTCTTCGCTCCCTTTAACGAGCGCGAATTTGCCCGCGTGCTGGCTCCAGAGGGCTCACTCTATACCGTGGTGCCGGGTGCCCGTCATCTCTTTGGGCTCAAGGAGGTGCTCTACGATACGCCGTACCTTAACGATGAGAAGCTGCCGAAGACCACCGAGCTCGAGTTGGTCGGAACGCAGCGGGTGTCTGCGAACATTACGCTCCAGACCCAGGCAGACATCGAGGCGGTGTTCCAGATGACGCCGTACTACTACCGCACGCGCCCTGCCGACAAAGAGCGCCTGGCAAACTTGGACACGCTCCAGACCGATATTGACTTCATCATCGCCGAGTACCGCCACTGCTAACCTACCAAAAAGGGACAGGTTTATTTTGGCAGGTTTTATCTGGGCAAACGCAAAGGGCCGACCGCGGAGATGCGCGATCGGCCCTTTTTAGTTGCTTGGCTGCAGAGGTTATGAGAAGCGAGCGCTTACAGGCGGTCCTTGTTCTCGGCCTTAACGGCGTGTGCCTGCTGAACAAAGAACAGGTCGTACACCACGATGACAAAGGCGACGATATTGACGGCGCTGCCGCCGAGCGCGGGAAGCGTGAGCGCGGCCTGCGCAATCGTGGCGATTGCGGCAACGATGCCGAGCTTAAACGCAGCATCCACCTGCGAAGGCTTGTTGGCGCCCTTGATGCCCGCAACACCTGCGGCGAGATCGATGAGGCCCTTGGCGACCAGCACGACCGCGGCGAGCATGGCGTTCGACCCGTACGTGGAATCGAGGTTGCCGGTCGCGATGCCGGCGATTCCAATGACGAGACTGGCGATGCCCAGAACAAAATAAATCAGGGCAAGGATTTTGAGTGTCTTGCGAGCGGCGCTCATAGCTGGTCCTTTCGATGCGGGCGCGGAGAATCTGTCGCACCCAGGTTGCGGCACATATCGTGAAGCACATTGTAGTTCAACGGGGCGATGCATGCGTTTGAAAGCGTCTCTTGCCTGCACGGTCCAACCTTTCAAAAAGGAAAGCCAGCTGTAAGGCAAATCGATGGCAGCCCATGTGCGGCGCTGCGATGATGAGGCCGTAACAAGGAGCTGGTCTCAAGGAGGAGTCATGATGTACGGAGCAGGGCAAGTGCGTGAGCCGCGGTCGTTGGGAAGGCGCATGGGCGATTCCGTGATCGCTGCCGTGTGCACGGGATTGATGGCGGTACTTTGCATTGCGATGCTGTGGGCCATGTCGCATGTGGGACAATAGCGGACGGTTGGGTGCCGACATAAACGGCGCTCACGTATTCGTTTTGATTGTTAAGGAGTACCCATGGGCGTCGTCGATCCCTTTTCTGCTGCTCGGGCCGCGGGGCTTGAGCTGACCGGGAAGTCCGAGGGCCTCACGCTCACCGACGGCACGATGGAGCTGCGTGCCGATTTTGGCCGCATGCTGCCGCGACTCAAGCAGGGCCGTCTGCAGCAAGAGCTGTTGGTGAAGGCTGCGCGCACAAAGGGCATCGAGCGACCATGGGCGATTGACGCTACGGCAGGCTTTGGCGAGGATTCGCTGCTGCTGGCGGCAGCGGGCTTTACCGTCGATCTGTATGAGCAGGATTGCGTGATTGCGGCGTTGCTTCAAGACGCCTTGGAGCGCGCGGCGGATGATCCGGCGCTTGCGGTTGCCGTGGCTCGCATGCGCCTTCATTCGGGCGAGGACAGCATTGCCGGCCTTCGCCATACAGCTGGGCTGATCGAGCGGGACGAGCTTGCCGCCCCCGACGTGGTGTATCTGGACCCCATGTTTCCCGAGCGCACCAAGAGCGCGGCGGTGAAAAAGAAGTTTCAACTCTTGCACCATTTGGAGCAGCCGTGTGCCGATGAGGAAACACTGGTCGAAGCTGCGCTCGCGGTGCACCCGCGCAAGGTCGTTATCAAGCGGCCGGTGAAGGGGCCGCTGCTTGCCGGCGTTAAGCCGAGCTATCAACTTGCGGGCAAGGCCGTTCGTTACGATGTTTTGGTGCCGCCGCGCCCGTAGCTTGCGTGCGATGGCTGGCGCTCCGTCAATGCTGTGCCGATGCAGTGCCTATTTCCAAGGGTGCGACGTCAGGTGCCATCCACCGCAGTATTCGCATTTGTAGCAGGCCAAACCACGCCGCCCGCGGTTTTCGCAGTCGGCCATAACAGCCTCGGCCTCAGCGCGCGTGTCGTAACGGTTTTTGCGTTCGCACGACTTGTAGCGCCAGGCTTCATCGCGCTCGGCGTTCAGGGCATCGCGGCGCTCGTCTTCGCGCGCAAACAGGTCGCTCATATCGCCGCCGGTGGCAGCGCCCAAAAACTCGCTTTTGGCCTTTGACCAGGCGGCTCGCTTTTTGCTTCCCATCTGCTTCGCACCCTTCTCCAAACGTTGGTATCATTGCCCAATCAAAGTGATACCAATAAACGTGAGGTCGCCGCGTGATGATCAGAAAAACCCTCGATACCGACATTCCCGCTGTTATGGCTATCTATGACGCGGCCCGCGCCTTTATGCGCGCGCATGGCAACGCCACGCAGTGGCCCGAGGGCACGCCTTCGGCCGAGCAACTGGCTGCCGATATTGCCGCTGGTGGCAGTTATGTGTGCGAAGTCGACGGTCGCGTGGTGGCGACGTTTGCCTTTTTACCGGGTCCGGACGAGTGCTATGACGTAATTGAGGATGGGCAATGGCGCAGCGACACTCCGTACGCTGTGCTGCACCGTGTGGCGTCCGACGGCACCGTGCACGGTATCGCGACTGCGATGTTTGCCTTTGCCAAGGAGCGCGCCGACCACCTGCGTATCGACACGCATCAAGACAACCTGCCCATGCAGGGCGCGAGTATTAAGGCGGGGTTCGAGCGTGCCGGCGTCGTGCATGTGTCGGACGGCACGCCGCGTGTTGCGTTTGACTGGCTGCGCGAGGCGTAAGAGCAGGGACGCGTTTCAACAATTCGCGCGAACGAAAATGGCTCCGGGTGGGGCCATTTTCGTTCTCTGCACTGTTTTGCAAGCCGGCTTTCGCAAGGCGCGAACCTACGAAAATCGTCGCGCGGCAACGCGGGGCGATGAGCTCGGTCGGGGGATAGGGCCCGCTTCGCCCGCCGGCTC
>USTC01000040.1 GCA_900557505.1 uncultured Collinsella sp. | reverse complement strand
CTGACATTTAAATACGCTATTCACTGTCATCAATAATATAATGTATTATTTGTTACCACCGTTGAGGGCGAGCACCATGATGATCGAAGAGGCGACCGAGGCCAGAGCGGCGTCAGGCGCGACGGCGGCGCCGACGTTAGCCCAGCCAAGGGCCATCATCTGAAGCGAACCGCCCAGGAGGATGCCCTCCTGAAGGTGACCGGTTACGAGACCGATAAGCGTGCATGCCACGAGCGGCTGATGGAACTGGAACTCATCCAGAATGCCTTCCATACCGGCAAGCAACGCGACAATCGCAACAAGCAGAATAGTGATTGCAGACATGTATCGGACCCTCCTTTACTATGCTTGAGCGGCCAGTTCGGCCTTAGCTTTCTTCAACATGGCGTCGAAATCCTCGGAGGAATCCGAAGGAACCTTGCGGACCTCGAACTTGACGCCCTTGGCCTTGAGGGCCTCGAGAGTCTTGACATCGTCATCGCCCATAGCGACGGCGTTGGTGACGACGACCTTGCCCTTGGAGTGAGCCATGGAACCGATGTTGACTTCCTTGATGTCGACGCCGGCCTCGATGGCCTTGAGCAGATCCTGCGGGTTCTCGAAGAGCAGCATGGCCTTGGTGTCACCAAAGCGCGTGTCCTTGACGACCTCGGCCATCTTCTTGATGGGAACGACGTTGGCATGGACTCCCGGAGGGGCAGCCTGCTCGATCATGGTCTTGCGGAGCTCGTCGTGAGCAACGCCGTCGGAAACCACGATGATGCGGTTGGGGTTGATCTGCTTGGTCCACGTGGTGGCCACCTGACCATGCAGCAGACGGGTGTCGATACGGACGTGGGCGATCTTGATGTGCCCGTCGCCGATGACCGTTCCCGGAGGGATGGCGCCTGCAGGAGCAGCGGCGGCCGTAGCCGGCTTCTTCTCCTCGGGCTCCAGAGACTCGGGCTTGACGCGCACGCCAGCCTTAGCCTCAGTCACGAGATGTTTTGCGATCGCATGTGCAGTGTTCTTTGCGTCAAAGCGCTGCGAATATGCTTCGATGAGCATAGGCAGGTTGACACCGGTGACGATAGCCCAGGAATCGTGGCCCTCGATGAGTCCGCTGATCTGGTTGAACGGCGTGCCGCCCCACAGATCAACGAGGAAGAGCACCTGCTCCTGGTCCTCGAAGGAAGCGATTGCTTCCTCGACCTTGGCACGGAAGTCGTCGGGGCCCATGCTCGGCTCGAGCGAGACCACGGCAACAGACGGCTGATCGCCAAAGACCATCGAGCCCGTCTGCTTGATTCCAGCTGCCAAGTCCCCGTGGCTAGCAAGAACAATACTTACCATCACATAACCTCCTTTTTGTCTACGTATTTCCTACACGACATGAAAGGAGTATAGCTGTTTGGTTTGTGGAATTATAGCTAAATTCGCAAAAGGTTGGATTATTTGTTTAAACGTCCAAGTTTGTTACAAATTGATTACGTTGCTGTTTTTCGACTCATTACCCGCCAAATCGTCGCTCATCGAGCCATGTATTTTACAGACACAAGCATGCTGTTCATTAATATCGGTTTTAAACAAGTGCGAATGCGCTCGTACTGCCACTATTTTGTTTAAACGGACATGGCTTGACTAATTTCGTGACTTATGGTTTACGAAACCACTCGAAAAAGTTGCGGTGGAATAGTTCTTGTTTAAGAGCCAGAAGGCTGGATTGAGGAACTATTTCACCGCAACTTATAGGGAATCCTAGGCGATGTGGAGGGGGTTGGCGGCGTCGACGGCGTCGGGGACGTCGGAAGGGCCGTCGGGGACAGCGTCTGCCGGGTCCTCGTCGGGGGTCTCGATCTGCTTGATCATGACCTCCTGGCCCTGCAGCAGGTATGTTTCGCCGCTGCCGCAATGGGGGCAGGTCTTGCCGTGCTCGACTGTCGCATAGTCGCGGCCGCACGCCTCGCAATGCGTCACGGCCTCGACAGGTTCCACAATAAGCTCCGCACCCTGCGTGATGGACTTTTTATCTGCCGCCCAGCGCCAAGCGTCGAGCAGCAAGTCGGGAACGACGCCCGAGACCTCGCCCAGCAGCAGCGTGACGCTCGAAACGCGACTCACGCCATTGGCGCGCGCCACGTTCTCGACATCGCGAATGATGTGATAGACGATTCCCAATTCATGCAAGGTAGAAACCTTTCAACAACGGTTGATGCGATGCAAACTCAAGCAAGGGGACGGCGAAATCTAGTCTGCGCCGTCCCCTTACCCGCCATGGTTACCTATTTACGACCGAACTTGATTTTGATTGCACGCTTTAAAGCATACTTGCCCAGGCTTGGGAGCTTTTGCTCGTATTTGACCATCGTGGAGCACTCGGGGCGATCGCGATCCAGGTGGATGGCATCGAACGCGCACTTGGTAGTGCACAGACCGCAGCCGATGCACTTGTTGGGGTCGACGATCGAGGCACCGCAGCCCAAGCAGCGGGCGGTCTCGGCGCGCACCTGCTCTTCGGTAAAGGTCTCGACGTACTCGCTAAAGGGCGCAGCCTTCTCGCGGTCGCGGTCGACATGCGCCACCTCGCGGCTCGCGTTGTCGTAGCTCTCGATCACGACATCGTCGCGGTCGAGCGCGGTGTAGCGGCGCTGATTGCGGCCGATGGTGAGCGTAGAGCCCGGCTGTACAAAGCGATGGATGGACACAGCGGCCTCGTGACCGGCGGCGATAGCGTCGATGGCAAAGCTCGGACCGGTGTAGACGTCGCCGCCCACAAAGATGTCGGGCTCGGCGGTCTGATAGGTCTGAGGATCGGCAAGGGCGCCCTGGCCGCGGCCAAGCTCCACCTTGGAGCCAGCCAGCAGATCGCCCCACACAATGGACTGGCCAATCGACATGACAACACGGTCGGCATCGACGCGGCGCAGATCGTTCTCGTCGTACTCGGGCGCAAACCGGCCCTCGTCGTCAAAGACACGCGTGCAGCGCTTGAAGGTGATACCGCACACACGACCGGCCTCGTCCAGGTGAACTTCCTTGGGGCCCCAACCGCAGCTGATGTGCGCGCCGTCCTCAACGGCCTCGCGACGCTCCTTCCTCGCTGGCGGGCATCTGGGCCTCGCTCTCCAGGCAGAATATCTCAACGTGCTCGGAGCCCAGGCGGCAGGCGTTGCGCGCGACATCGATAGCCACGTTGCCGCCGCCCACCACGATGGTACGGCCGGGCAGCGCGTCAATCTTGCCGCTGTTGACCTCGCGCAAGAAGTCGACGGCCACGGTCACGTCCTCGGCGTCCTCGCCCGGAATACCGGCAAGGCGACCGCCCTGGCAGCCAATGGCCACGTAGAAGGCCTTAAAGCCCTGTTCGCGCAGCTCGTCAAGCGTCACATCGCGACCGACCTCCACACCATAGCGGAACTCGGCGCCCATCAGGCGAATGATCTCGACCTCGGCCTCGATGACGTCCTTCTGCAGCTTAAAGCTGGGAATACCGTAGGTGAGCATACCGCCCGGGCGCTCGTTCTTCTCGAACACGACGGGCTTGTAGCCCTTCTCGGCCAGGTAAAAAGCACAGGACAGACCGGCCGGGCCGGCACCGATGATGGCGATCTTCTGGTCGAAGCCGCCGGCACGCGTCGGGGTCACCACGGGCGGGACGTAGCGGGTCGCGGCGTCCAGATCGCGTTGGGCGATAAACTTCTTGACCTCGTCGATAGCCACGGCGGCATCCACGCGACCACGGGTGCAGGCATCCTCGCAGCGGCGGTTGCACACGCGGCCGCAGATAGCGGGCAGCGGGTTCTCGCGCTTAATGAGTGCTAGGGCCTCGTCATAGCGACCCTGCGCCGCAAGCTTTAAGTAGCCCTGAACGGCAACGTGCGCGGGGCAGGCCGTCTTGCAGGGCGCGGTGCCGGACTCGTGCGTCTCGATACGGTTATCGTTGCGGTAGTTGGGCGACCACTTGGTGTGGTCCCACTTGGTGGCATCGGGCAGCTCCTGGCGCGGATACTCGGGCACCTGTCCGCCGGCCTTTTTGCTGCAGAGCTTCTGGCCGAGCTTGGCGGCACCGGCCGGGCACACCTCAACGCAGCGACCGCAGGCCACGCACTTGTCCTTCTCGACCTTGGCGACATAGGCCGAGCGCGACAGGTTGGGTGTGTTGAACAGCTGCGAGGTGCGCAGGGCGTAGCACACGTTGACGTTGCAGTTGCAGATGGCGAAGATCTTGTTCTCGCCGTCAATGTTGGTGATCTGGTGCACAAAGCCGTTGTCCTCGGCCTGGCGCAGGATGTCGTAAACCTCGTCGCGCGTCACATAGTGGCCGCGGTCGGTCTCGACCACGTAGTCGGCCATATCGCCCACGGCAATGCACCAGTCGGCGGGGTCGTCGGCGCAGCCCTCGCCCATCACGCGACGGCTCGCGCGGCAGCTGCAGGTGCTGGCGGCATACTTACCCTCGTATTTGTCGAGCCAGTGCTCGATATGCTCAATAGGCACCGAGGTGCTCGCGGCGTCGATGGCCTTCTCGACTGGAATGACGTGCATGCCGATACCGGCACCTCCGGGCGGCACCATCGGCGTGGCCTTGGACAGCGGTCCCTTGGAGGCCTGCTCAAAGAACTTGGCATAGACCGGATGCTCCTCGAGCTGGCTCACGCGCATGTTGAGGAACTCGGCGGAACCCGGTACCAGCATGGGCAGCACCCACTGCTTGGCGCGCTCGGGATTTTCCCAGTTGTACTCGAGCAGACCCGTGTAGCTCATATCGTCGAGCATCTTCTCGATCTGGGCCTCGGGCATGCCAGTGAGCTTGACCAACTCGGGCAGCGTATAGGGACGGCGCATCTTCATCTTGCAGAGCACCTCGGCCTGCTCGTCGGTCGCGGCCTCGGCAAACGACCAGTACTCGTAGCCCAGCAGTTCGTCGCGATGCAGCAGTCGGTTGGTGCAATGCTCGCACAGCTTGACAATGGCCTCGCGCGGATGCTCCGGCAGCGGCGGCACGAACTCCGAACCGATATCGGGCTCGGTGTAGCTAATTCCCGGTCCGTTGAGAATCATGGTTGTCCCTTCTCTTGCCACAGCCCGACGAGGCCGCAGCGCCCCTCTTTTTTTGCAGGTCGAGCATGCCCCATGCCGTTCACCCGCCATTGTTGACATTGTGTCAAAAATAGTATTGACGAACCGTCAACAATATTCAAGACTGTTAGGTGAACGGTCAGGCAAAAGAGGATGAAAGGCGGCAAAACATGGGCAACAACACAGCAGATACCTCTGTGGCCGATGCCGTCCCCGCGCCCGACAGCACGGCCAAACGTCTGACGGGCGACGAACGCCGTCGCGAGATCCTCGCCGCCGTGCGCACCGTGAGTTCCGAGCTGGGTGTGTCGCATCTATCTGTCTCGGCCGTGACCAAACGCGCCGGCTGCACGCGCTCATTGTTCTACCACTACTTTGCCGATATGGACGCCGCCGTCACCGCTGTCATGGACGAGGCAATCGACGGTTTTATCGCCGAGCTCGAGCAGTGGAATGCCAGCCGCATCGTCGGTGATATCGAGGGCGCACTCGACACCGTCGCCCCGCTCTTTAAGCGCCTGGTCGTCAGCGGCCACGAGCTGCCGAGTACGCTCACCTCAAGCAGCGGCGCGCTCTACGGCGGCTTTTTGCACAACGTGGTCCAGCGCGTGGCGCAGTATATCTGCGACACCACCGTGGTGGATTTTGTCGCCCATCATGAGCTACGCATCGACCATGTCTACGAGACGTTCTACACCCTCATCATGGGGTTGTTGATGTATATCCGCACGCACCCCGATGTGCCCGACGAGACGGTCAAGGAAATCATCGCCTCGACACTCCACATCGAGGGCTATACCGCCAAGTATCCGGAGCGCAAGCCCCAGAACTGACGACATTTGGCCAAACTGCCCGCGATCAGAAGAGGGGCCGCGGGCGTGTGAAAGGAGAGCAGCATGCTGTTCGATGTTTGGGGTAGCGATACCCTTATCCACTGGGCCGGCTGGGCCATGGTCTTTATTGGCCTCATCGTGCTCAACGAGGTCGGCCGCCGCACTAAGCTGGGCGCGGCAATCATCTTTGGCGTGGCTCCGCTGGCCATGACCATCTACTGCGTCGCCATCGCCATCGGCGTTTCGCAGGGCGCCGAGTGGGCGCTCACCAACCCCACCCATGTGTACCAGAACAGCTGGTTCCACTACGCCAAGGTATACGCGGCGCTGGCCGGCTGCTGGGGCTTCATCGCCATTAAGTACCAGTGGGGCAAGATCGGCAAGGCGCATTGGTTCCGCGCATGGCCGTTTGTGATCGTCGCCATCAACATCATGATCGCCGTCGTGTCCGACTTCGAGAGCGCCTATCACTTCTTTGTCCTGGGCGAGTCCACCTGGGTCACCTCCGAAGGTGCTACGCAGCTGGCCGGCTGGAACAACGTGTTCAACGGCATCGCCGGTATCATCAACATCTTCTGCATGACCGGTTGGTGGAGCGTCTACGCCTCCGAGGATCAGACCGATATGCTGTGGCCCGACATGACCTGGGTCTACATCATCGCCTACGACATCTGGAACTTCTGCTACACCTACAACTGCCTGCCCACCCACTCCTGGTTCTGCGGTTTTGCGCTACTGCTGGCGCCCACCGTCGCCGCCTTTATCTGGAACAAGGGCGGCTGGATCCAGAACCGCGCCTTTACGCTTGCTATTTGGTGCATGTTTGCCCAGGTGTTCCCGTACTTCCAGGAGGAGTCCATCTTTGTGACCCACTCCACGCTCGACCCCGGCGCCGCCACCGCGGTCTCGATCGCCGCACTGGTCGCCAATGTCGCCGCGATCATCTACATCGCCTACCGCGCCAAGAAGCTCGGCCGCAATCCCTACAAGCAGGATGTCTTTGAGGGCACCAGCGATTGGGAGAAGGCTACCGCTCGCCGCGCCAAGGTTGATTACGCGCACGCCGAGTAACATGTTGGTCGCTGTTGGCGCTTGGGCATAGGCCCGCCCGCCAGGATTTTCAATCCAATGTCTCGCAGAGCCCCCGGAAAGCGTTTCGCTCGCTTTTCGGGGGCTTTTGTCGTCGCGCCTCTATTCATCTATTCAAAAACATGCGCATATTTAAAATCGGATTTCAAATCATGCGGCGGCTCTATGGGGTCCCGTTTTTGGGTACAGTGTTGTCCCGATATTGAGCTTGGGGGATATATGAAAGATGAGACGATGGGCCAAGAGGATGCGGCCCAAGATGCAGAAGCGTGCGCCGAGGCCCTGGAGAGCCTAGACCAGATCGCGCTGGCCGAAATTGCGTTTGACGATTCGAGCGTCGATGCGCAGGATGAGCCGGAAATCGAGGCGCAGCCCGATGATCAGGATGCAAAAGACGATGGCGCCGCGCCCACCGAAGACGAGGCGGGGCACGAGGAATCCGAATGTGAGGCCGACGACCAGACCGAATCCGATACGAGCGAGGAAACCATCTTGCTCGACAGCTTGCCGGCCGAGGATTCGCTGACCCGCGAGCTCCCCGGCCTAGGTTCTGCTCCTGTCGTCGATGAGACCATCGCCATGGGCGATATTCCCCTGCCGTCCGTTCCCTCGGCACGCGAAGCCGAGGTCCGCCATCGCAAGATGTCGCCCAAGCGCCGCAATCTGATGGTCGCCGGCGTCGTGGCCGTCGCGCTTGTCGCCGGCGGTGCAGGCTATGCTGCCTGGAACGGATATCAACAAGAGCAG